>NZ_JCBDGH010000027.1:0-71080 GCF_059833955.1 Vibrio sp. R15-SG3-ISO1A | reverse complement strand
ACCATCACCATCAATGGTGCGAACGACGGCGCGAAAATCACAGGCGATGATAGCGGCAGCGTGACCGAAGACGCGGCGGATAACACCGCGACGGGCACCTTGCTCGCAAGCGACGTGGACAACACAGACAACGTGTTCCAGGCGCAAACCGATGCGGCGGGCCAGTACGGCACGTTCAGTGTGGATGCGAACGGCAAGTGGACCTACGTGCTGGATAACGGCAACGAGACGGTCGATGCGTTGAACGTGGACGATACACTGACAGAAACCTTCACGGTGAAATCGGAAGACGGCACCGAGCAGGTGGTGACCATCACCATCAATGGTGCGAACGACGGCGCGAAAATCACAGGCGATGATAGCGGCAGCGTGACCGAAGACGCGGCGGATAACACCGCGACGGGCACCTTGCTCGCAAGCGACGTGGACAACACAGACAACGTGTTCCAGGCGCAAACCGATGCGGCGGGCCAGTACGGCACGTTCAGTGTGGATGCGAACGGCAAGTGGACCTACGTGCTGGATAACGGCAACGAGACGGTCGATGCGTTGAACGTGGACGATACACTGACAGAAACCTTCACGGTGAAATCGGAAGACGGCACCGAGCAGGTGGTGACCATCACCATCAATGGTGCGAACGACGGCGCGAAAATCACAGGCGATGATAGCGGCAGCGTGACCGAAGACGCGGCGGATAACACCGCGACGGGCACCTTGCTCGCAAGCGACGTGGACAACACAGACAACGTGTTCCAGGCGCAAACCGATGCGGCGGGCCAGTACGGCACGTTCAGTGTGGATGCGAACGGCAAGTGGACCTACGTGCTGGATAACGGCAACGAGACGGTCGATGCGTTGAACGTGGACGATACACTGACAGAAACCTTCACGGTGAAATCGGAAGACGGCACCGAGCAGGTGGTGACCATCACCATCAATGGTGCGAACGACGGCGCGAAAATCACAGGCGATGATAGCGGCAGCGTGACCGAAGACGCGGCGGATAACACCGCGACGGGCACCTTGCTCGCAAGCGACGTGGACAACACAGACAACGTGTTCCAGGCGCAAACCGATGCGGCGGGCCAGTACGGCACGTTCAGTGTGGATGCGAACGGCAAGTGGACCTACGTGCTGGATAACGGCAACGAGACGGTCGATGCGTTGAACGTGGACGATACACTGACAGAAACCTTCACGGTGAAATCGGAAGACGGCACCGAGCAGGTGGTGACCATCACCATCAATGGTGCGAACGACGGCGCGAAAATCACAGGCGATGATAGCGGCAGCGTGACCGAAGACGCGGCGGATAACACCGCGACGGGCACCTTGCTCGCAAGCGACGTGGACAACACAGACAACGTGTTCCAGGCGCAAACCGATGCGGCGGGCCAGTACGGCACGTTCAGTGTGGATGCGAACGGCAAGTGGACCTACGTGCTGGATAACGGCAACGAGACGGTCGATGCGTTGAACGTGGACGATACACTGACAGAAACCTTCACGGTGAAATCGGAAGACGGCACCGAGCAGGTGGTGACCATCACCATCAATGGTGCGAACGACGGCGCGAAAATCACAGGCGATGATAGCGGCAGCGTGACCGAAGACGCGGCGGATAACACCGCGACGGGCACCTTGCTCGCAAGCGACGTGGACAACACAGACAACGTGTTCCAGGCGCAAACCGATGCGGCGGGCCAGTACGGCACGTTCAGTGTGGATGCGAACGGCAAGTGGACCTACGTGCTGGATAACGGCAACGAGACGGTCGATGCGTTGAACGTGGACGATACACTGACAGAAACCTTCACGGTGAAATCGGAAGACGGCACCGAGCAGGTGGTGACCATCACCATCAATGGTGCGAACGACGGCGCGAAAATCACAGGCGATGATAGCGGCAGCGTGACCGAAGACGCGGCGGATAACACCGCGACGGGCACCTTGCTCGCAAGCGACGTGGACAACACAGACAACGTGTTCCAGGCGCAAACCGATGCGGCGGGCCAGTACGGCACGTTCAGTGTGGATGCGAACGGCAAGTGGACCTACGTGCTGGATAACGGCAACGAGACGGTCGATGCGTTGAACGTGGACGATACACTGACAGAAACCTTCACGGTGAAATCGGAAGACGGCACCGAGCAGGTGGTGACCATCACCATCAATGGTGCGAACGACGGCGCGAAAATCACAGGCGATGATAGCGGCAGCGTGACCGAAGACGCGGCGGATAACACCGCGACGGGCACCTTGCTCGCAAGCGACGTGGACAACACAGACAACGTGTTCCAGGCGCAAACCGATGCGGCGGGCCAGTACGGCACGTTCAGTGTGGATGCGAACGGCAAGTGGACCTACGTGCTGGATAACGGCAACGAGACGGTCGATGCGTTGAACGTGGACGATACACTGACAGAAACCTTCACGGTGAAATCGGAAGACGGCACCGAGCAGGTGGTGACCATCACCATCAATGGTGCGAACGACGGCGCGAAAATCACAGGCGATGATAGCGGCAGCGTGACCGAAGACGCGGCGGATAACACCGCGACGGGCACCTTGCTCGCAAGCGACGTGGACAACACAGACAACGTGTTCCAGGCGCAAACCGATGCGGCGGGCCAGTACGGCACGTTCAGTGTGGATGCGAACGGCAAGTGGACCTACGTGCTGGATAACGGCAACGAGACGGTCGATGCGTTGAACGTGGACGATACACTGACAGAAACCTTCACGGTGAAATCGGAAGACGGCACCGAGCAGGTGGTGACCATCACCATCAATGGTGCGAACGACGGCGCGAAAATCACAGGCGATGATAGCGGCAGCGTGACCGAAGACGCGGCGGATAACACCGCGACGGGCACCTTGCTCGCAAGCGACGTGGACAACACAGACAACGTGTTCCAGGCGCAAACCGATGCGGCGGGCCAGTACGGCACGTTCAGTGTGGATGCGAACGGCAAGTGGACCTACGTGCTGGATAACGGCAACGAGACGGTCGATGCGTTGAACGTGGACGATACACTGACAGAAACCTTCACGGTGAAATCGGAAGACGGCACCGAGCAGGTGGTGACCATCACCATCAATGGTGCGAACGACGGCGCGAAAATCACAGGCGATGATAGCGGCAGCGTGACCGAAGACGCGGCGGATAACACCGCGACGGGCACCTTGCTCGCAAGCGACGTGGACAACACAGACAACGTGTTCCAGGCGCAAACCGATGCGGCGGGCCAGTACGGCACGTTCAGTGTGGATGCGAACGGCAAGTGGACCTACGTGCTGGATAACGGCAACGAGACGGTCGATGCGTTGAACGTGGACGATACACTGACAGAAACCTTCACGGTGAAATCGGAAGACGGCACCGAGCAGGTGGTGACCATCACCATCAATGGTGCGAACGACGGCGCGAAAATCACAGGCGATGATAGCGGCAGCGTGACCGAAGACGCGGCGGATAACACCGCGACGGGCACCTTGCTCGCAAGCGACGTGGACAACACAGACAACGTGTTCCAGGCGCAAACCGATGCGGCGGGCCAGTACGGCACGTTCAGTGTGGATGCGAACGGCAAGTGGACCTACGTGCTGGATAACGGCAACGAGACGGTCGATGCGTTGAACGTGGACGATACACTGACAGAAACCTTCACGGTGAAATCGGAAGACGGCACCGAGCAGGTGGTGACCATCACCATCAATGGTGCGAACGACGGCGCGAAAATCACAGGCGATGATAGCGGCAGCGTGACCGAAGACGCGGCGGATAACACCGCGACGGGCACCTTGCTCGCAAGCGACGTGGACAACACAGACAACGTGTTCCAGGCGCAAACCGATGCGGCGGGCCAGTACGGCACGTTCAGTGTGGATGCGAACGGCAAGTGGACCTACGTGCTGGATAACGGCAACGAGACGGTCGATGCGTTGAACGTGGACGATACACTGACAGAAACCTTCACGGTGAAATCGGAAGACGGCACCGAGCAGGTGGTGACCATCACCATCAATGGTGCGAACGACGGCGCGAAAATCACAGGCGATGATAGCGGCAGCGTGACCGAAGACGCGGCGGATAACACCGCGACGGGCACCTTGCTCGCAAGCGACGTGGACAACACAGACAACGTGTTCCAGGCGCAAACCGATGCGGCGGGCCAGTACGGCACGTTCAGTGTGGATGCGAACGGCAAGTGGACCTACGTGCTGGATAACGGCAACGAGACGGTCGATGCGTTGAACGTGGACGATACACTGACAGAAACCTTCACGGTGAAATCGGAAGACGGCACCGAGCAGGTGGTGACCATCACCATCAATGGTGCGAACGACGGCGCGAAAATCACAGGCGATGATAGCGGCAGCGTGACCGAAGACGCGGCGGATAACACCGCGACGGGCACCTTGCTCGCAAGCGACGTGGACAACACAGACAACGTGTTCCAGGCGCAAACCGATGCGGCGGGCCAGTACGGCACGTTCAGTGTGGATGCGAACGGCAAGTGGACCTACGTGCTGGATAACGGCAACGAGACGGTCGATGCGTTGAACGTGGACGATACACTGACAGAAACCTTCACGGTGAAATCGGAAGACGGCACCGAGCAGGTGGTGACCATCACCATCAATGGTGCGAACGACGGCGCGAAAATCACAGGCGATGATAGCGGCAGCGTGACCGAAGACGCGGCGGATAACACCGCGACGGGCACCTTGCTCGCAAGCGACGTGGACAACACAGACAACGTGTTCCAGGCGCAAACCGATGCGGCGGGCCAGTACGGCACGTTCAGTGTGGATGCGAACGGCAAGTGGACCTACGTGCTGGATAACGGCAACGAGACGGTCGATGCGTTGAACGTGGACGATACACTGACAGAAACCTTCACGGTGAAATCGGAAGACGGCACCGAGCAGGTGGTGACCATCACCATCAATGGTGCGAACGACGGCGCGAAAATCACAGGCGATGATAGCGGCAGCGTGACCGAAGACGCGGCGGATAACACCGCGACGGGCACCTTGCTCGCAAGCGACGTGGACAACACAGACAACGTGTTCCAGGCGCAAACCGATGCGGCGGGCCAGTACGGCACGTTCAGTGTGGATGCGAACGGCAAGTGGACCTACGTGCTGGATAACGGCAACGAGACGGTCGATGCGTTGAACGTGGACGATACACTGACAGAAACCTTCACGGTGAAATCGGAAGACGGCACCGAGCAGGTGGTGACCATCACCATCAATGGTGCGAACGACGGCGCGAAAATCACAGGCGATGATAGCGGCAGCGTGACCGAAGACGCGGCGGATAACACCGCGACGGGCACCTTGCTCGCAAGCGACGTGGACAACACAGACAACGTGTTCCAGGCGCAAACCGATGCGGCGGGCCAGTACGGCACGTTCAGTGTGGATGCGAACGGCAAGTGGACCTACGTGCTGGATAACGGCAACGAGACGGTCGATGCGTTGAACGTGGACGATACACTGACAGAAACCTTCACGGTGAAATCGGAAGACGGCACCGAGCAGGTGGTGACCATCACCATCAATGGTGCGAACGACGGCGCGAAAATCACAGGCGATGATAGCGGCAGCGTGACCGAAGACGCGGCGGATAACACCGCGACGGGCACCTTGCTCGCAAGCGACGTGGACAACACAGACAACGTGTTCCAGGCGCAAACCGATGCGGCGGGCCAGTACGGCACGTTCAGTGTGGATGCGAACGGCAAGTGGACCTACGTGCTGGATAACGGCAACGAGACGGTCGATGCGTTGAACGTGGACGATACACTGACAGAAACCTTCACGGTGAAATCGGAAGACGGCACCGAGCAGGTGGTGACCATCACCATCAATGGTGCGAACGACGGCGCGAAAATCACAGGCGATGATAGCGGCAGCGTGACCGAAGACGCGGCGGATAACACCGCGACGGGCACCTTGCTCGCAAGCGACGTGGACAACACAGACAACGTGTTCCAGGCGCAAACCGATGCGGCGGGCCAGTACGGCACGTTCAGTGTGGATGCGAACGGCAAGTGGACCTACGTGCTGGATAACGGCAACGAGACGGTCGATGCGTTGAACGTGGACGATACACTGACAGAAACCTTCACGGTGAAATCGGAAGACGGCACCGAGCAGGTGGTGACCATCACCATCAATGGTGCGAACGACGGCGCGAAAATCACAGGCGATGATAGCGGCAGCGTGACCGAAGACGCGGCGGATAACACCGCGACGGGCACCTTGCTCGCAAGCGACGTGGACAACACAGACAACGTGTTCCAGGCGCAAACCGATGCGGCGGGCCAGTACGGCACGTTCAGTGTGGATGCGAACGGCAAGTGGACCTACGTGCTGGATAACGGCAACGAGACGGTCGATGCGTTGAACGTGGACGATACACTGACAGAAACCTTCACGGTGAAATCGGAAGACGGCACCGAGCAGGTGGTGACCATCACCATCAATGGTGCGAACGACGGCGCGAAAATCACAGGCGATGATAGCGGCAGCGTGACCGAAGACGCGGCGGATAACACCGCGACGGGCACCTTGCTCGCAAGCGACGTGGACAACACAGACAACGTGTTCCAGGCGCAAACCGATGCGGCGGGCCAGTACGGCACGTTCAGTGTGGATGCGAACGGCAAGTGGACCTACGTGCTGGATAACGGCAACGAGACGGTCGATGCGTTGAACGTGGACGATACACTGACAGAAACCTTCACGGTGAAATCGGAAGACGGCACCGAGCAGGTGGTGACCATCACCATCAATGGTGCGAACGACGGCGCGAAAATCACAGGCGATGATAGCGGCAGCGTGACCGAAGACGCGGCGGATAACACCGCGACGGGCACCTTGCTCGCAAGCGACGTGGACAACACAGACAACGTGTTCCAGGCGCAAACCGATGCGGCGGGCCAGTACGGCACGTTCAGTGTGGATGCGAACGGCAAGTGGACCTACGTGCTGGATAACGGCAACGAGACGGTCGATGCGTTGAACGTGGACGATACACTGACAGAAACCTTCACGGTGAAATCGGAAGACGGCACCGAGCAGGTGGTGACCATCACCATCAATGGTGCGAACGACGGCGCGAAAATCACAGGCGATGATAGCGGCAGCGTGACCGAAGACGCGGCGGATAACACCGCGACGGGCACCTTGCTCGCAAGCGACGTGGACAACACAGACAACGTGTTCCAGGCGCAAACCGATGCGGCGGGCCAGTACGGCACGTTCAGTGTGGATGCGAACGGCAAGTGGACCTACGTGCTGGATAACGGCAACGAGACGGTCGATGCGTTGAACGTGGACGATACACTGACAGAAACCTTCACGGTGAAATCGGAAGACGGCACCGAGCAGGTGGTGACCATCACCATCAATGGTGCGAACGACGGCGCGAAAATCACAGGCGATGATAGCGGCAGCGTGACCGAAGACGCGGCGGATAACACCGCGACGGGCACCTTGCTCGCAAGCGACGTGGACAACACAGACAACGTGTTCCAGGCGCAAACCGATGCGGCGGGCCAGTACGGCACGTTCAGTGTGGATGCGAACGGCAAGTGGACCTACGTGCTGGATAACGGCAACGAGACGGTCGATGCGTTGAACGTGGACGATACACTGACAGAAACCTTCACGGTGAAATCGGAAGACGGCACCGAGCAGGTGGTGACCATCACCATCAATGGTGCGAACGACGGCGCGAAAATCACAGGCGATGATAGCGGCAGCGTGACCGAAGACGCGGCGGATAACACCGCGACGGGCACCTTGCTCGCAAGCGACGTGGACAACACAGACAACGTGTTCCAGGCGCAAACCGATGCGGCGGGCCAGTACGGCACGTTCAGTGTGGATGCGAACGGCAAGTGGACCTACGTGCTGGATAACGGCAACGAGACGGTCGATGCGTTGAACGTGGACGATACACTGACAGAAACCTTCACGGTGAAATCGGAAGACGGCACCGAGCAGGTGGTGACCATCACCATCAATGGTGCGAACGACGGCGCGAAAATCACAGGCGATGATAGCGGCAGCGTGACCGAAGACGCGGCGGATAACACCGCGACGGGCACCTTGCTCGCAAGCGACGTGGACAACACAGACAACGTGTTCCAGGCGCAAACCGATGCGGCGGGCCAGTACGGCACGTTCAGTGTGGATGCGAACGGCAAGTGGACCTACGTGCTGGATAACGGCAACGAGACGGTCGATGCGTTGAACGTGGACGATACACTGACAGAAACCTTCACGGTGAAATCGGAAGACGGCACCGAGCAGGTGGTGACCATCACCATCAATGGTGCGAACGACGGCCCAACGGCGACAGCGAACAGCTACGATGTGGATGAAGGCGGTAACGTGTCCGGTAACCTCATTGGGGACGACACGGGGGCTGGCAAGGACAGCGATCCAGAAAACGACACCTTGTGTGTGACGCACATTAACGGTCAGGCACTGAGCTTTAATCCCGACGGTGAAGCGAAAGTGACCATTGGTGACGGCGAGCTGACGGTGAAAGCTGACGGCAGCTTCAGCTATGAGCACAACGGTGTAGAGCCACTACCAACGTCCTTCGAGTACACCGTTAGTGACGGTAGCCTCAGCAGCAATGCGAAGGTAACGCTCAATGTCGAGCAAGTGAACGACGGCCCAATCGCATTAGACGACCCACAAGGTTTTGTTTTGTCTCTTGGCTCTTTTGACACCGAAAATGGGGCTTGGGATAACAAAGGTCTGGTAAGCATCGATGCTTCCTTTAATGGCTCTAGGCAAGGTATTTCTCAGAATTATGATTCGAAGAGTGTTGGTATCGGTGTTGACAGTGATGTCAATGCTGGTCCTGCTGCACAAATCCAATATGACCGCCATACTGGTGAATCTGAGAAGTTAACCTTCAAGTTTGACGCTCCAGCTACAGAAGGTAAGTTCAAAGTAAGCCACTTATATGCTGTTGAAGGTGGTTCAAGTGAACAAGGCAAGTGGACTGCATATCTAAACGGTGTGGCTATTGCCAGCGGGCTATTTGCGAATACAAACGGTCATGTTGGTGAGTTTGATATTGATACCAACGGTTTTGCATTTGATGAAATAGTGTTTGAAGCAACCGAGTTTACTGGCGGAGATCAAGGTAAGGGAGATTCATCAGATTACTTCCTAGAAGGCCTAGAGGTTGGTTCAGAAGGTATATTTGCTTTCAATGAAGATGATGTCATTTCGATTCCTGTTTCGGAACTTCTAAGCAACGATAGCGATTCCGATACAGAGCACTCAAAGTTGGCGATTAATGACATATTTAACCTAGTGGATGGGGATGGAAATCCGATTCCAGGCGCAAGCTTCGAAGTATTAGGTGAGAATGTGGTAGTTACGGTACCTGAAAACTATTATGGAAAAGTAAGCTTCGAATACAACATCACTGACGGCGATCTTACGAGTAACGATGCTACTGTAAGTATTGTTATCAACCCTGTAAACGATGCGCCGACAGTTAGTGACCTCGTTAATGTAGTAACTGATGAAGATACCCCTCATGTACTGACTGTCGCAGATTTTGGTAATTACTTTGATTTCGAATCCGACTCTATAGTTTCTATAAAAATTACTTCATTACCGGAAGAAGGAGTTCTTGAATATAAACTCGATGGCAATTGGGTACGTGTAAACATCGACCAAGAATTTACGGTTGTGGACCTTGACGGTGATAAAGTTCGTTTTGTACCTGGTAATAATGAATCAGGCCTGGATTACGCATCGATTGGGTTTGAAGTAAGTGATGGTGAAGACTATAGTGACGGTAAATATCAGCTTAATGTCGTTGTAACACCCGTTGCAGATTCACCTTTCGTTACGTTGACCATTGGAGAACCAACGTCTCGCGTTGTCGACGATTTTGATTACGATAAGGTGATAAGTGATCTTAAGTCGAGTGCCGGTGAAATTAAAATAGGTACTGAACTATCTGAACAACTTTTTACATCGGAATGGAATAGTACACATGATTATATTGAAGGTCATGGAAGTGCAGATCACATGGTTGGTTACGATGGTAATGATATTTTGTTTGGTGGTGCTGGGGATGATTCACTTTATGGCGGCAACCCATCTAATCAGTCTGATTTGACGGATGGTTTTGATACAGTTATATACACTGGTAATTTTTCTGATTATGTTATAACTCCACATGACTCAGGTTCAAATATATCGATACAACTTGTTGATAAGCGTGGAATTGATACAGCCAGTGCTGAAGGTGATCGCTTATACAGCATTGAAAGACTTATATTTGCTGACGGAATATACGTTGTGGAGGATGGCGTACCAGTAAAACAAGAGCAAACGGAAACCGTACTTCCTGTAGATATTATAGTATCGCTAGATGATTTGGATGGAAGTGAATTTATTCAAGAACAATCGGTTACGTTGAATGGTGTGCCAGATGGCGTTCAATTAGTGATTGAGGGGGTGGTACAACCTCCTAACTCTGATGGTTCTTACACAGTGACGCTGGAGTTAACAAATGATGGCTTGTATGGGAATATTAGCGCTGAATTAGTTGCTCGAAGTGATTACGAGGGCAGCCTCGATTTTGATTTGTCAGCATCTGCGACTAGCCAAGAGAAAGTTGGTGATGATTTTGCCACAACCACTACATCTGTGGACGCCACTCTATCTAGCTCTGACCTGATTATTGATACAAATGCTAGTTCAACAGTCGAGGGTCATGGTGGTGATGATGTAATCGTCGCTGATATTGGTGGATACCACACAAGTATCATTCCTGCAGTAGACTATAATATCGCTATTGTTGCGGACCTGTCAGGAAGTATGGATACAGAAATGGGTTCATCGACGCGTATTGAGGTTATGAAAGATGCGCTTACCAATTTTGTTAACACTTTATATGATCACACAGGCAGAATAAATATCACGCTCATAGGCTTTGGCACGACCGCTGAGATTGCTGTTGATATTAAAGACCTAAAGTCAGGAAATAGCATTGACGATTTAATTAGATCTATAGAGTCTTTAGCTATTGGTGATGTGGATGGTAACGAAAATCAAGATGTTGGTCAGGCAACTAACTACGAAGCCGCGTTCGAGCAGGCTAATAACTGGTTTAATGCTGATCAGCAGAACAATGATTATGAGAATCTAACTTTATTCTTAACTGATGGTAAGCCAACGACGCATAACGGAGATTCTTCTGGTTCAGGCGCTTCATTAGATAATGCAGACTTCATCAATGCTATCGACGATTATCAACAAGTCGCTTCCAAAGGTACTGTCCGTGCTATTGGTATAGGTAACGGCATCAATGAAGACACGTTGAAGTTCTTCGATAACTCTACTAACAATACCCAGAATCAGGTAGTGGAGCTAGAGTTTGAAGACAGTATTAAAGCTAAGAGGGGCAAATATAGCTATGATACGGTATTTAGTTTTGAATTGTCAGATACTAATTCAGAGTCAGCGGATCTAAGCTTCTACATTGAGGAAAGCTATAATAAGGAGCTTGAGCAGGGCTTCTGGCACTCTGACACTGTAATATGGTGGTTAGTAGATAAAGATAATAATGCAGTAGCATCTGGAGATAGGTTAGGTGCCGCTTCGGTTACCGGATTGGCAGCAGGTCAGTATCATCTTGTAGTGCAAGTCAATAACAACGTATCATGGCATCAATCTGACCAAGATCAGGTTACTGTTAGTGGTAAGCTCTCTGTAGAGCTTCCAGTTGGTCAAGTCGACATTGTTAATTCAGGTGAGGAACTCACAGCAGCGTTGATTGGTGAAACTTCAAATAGTGTACTTGCAGAGTTAGGAAATGACACGCTTCTAGGCGGACGTGGTGATGATATTCTATTTGGTGATGCAATTAATAGCGATCACTTGCCTGGGGGTATAGATGGTAACCCCATCAAACCATTAGACCTTGATGTTGATGCTGATGCTGGCATTGATGGCGTACAACGTTTCCTTAACGAACTAAACGGTTCCGAGCCTACTCAACAAGAGTTGTATGACTTTATTAAACAAAATCACGATGCTTATAGATTATTCGATGAAAGTAGAGGCGGTGACGATGTACTCAATGGAGGTGAAGGGAATGACATTCTATATGGCCAAGGTGGACACGACACTCTCATTGGCGGATTAGGTGACGACATCCTTACAGGGGGAGATGGAGCTGATATCTTCAAGTGGGTTGACGGCGACTTAGACGGTTCAGTCGATGTGATTAAAGACTTCAGCAAAGATGAAGGTGACAAGATTGATCTTTCCGAGTTGTTTGAAGGTGATGATAGATCTGTCGACGATATTATTAGCCAGTATGTAAAAGTGGAAGACACCGATGCGGATGACAATCATGCAGAGATAGTCGTGACGAAAGGCGATGATAGAGTGACGATAGAGCTTGAAGGCTGGAATAGTGCAGACTTGACCGATCAGCTTAAAGACATTCTAATTATCAAAGACTAAAGCTAAAAGAGCCGACCTCAATGGTCGGCTCTGCTTTTGGAAACAATGTTAAATCTTCAAAGCACCTTACACGCAAACCCTTTCAAATAGAAACCTTCTGGATAAGCGCTATCAGTAGGGTGGTCGGCCGCTTGTTCAAAGCGTTCAACAAACTTTACTTGGCGACCGGAATCGATAGCGGCGTCAGCGATGACTTTCTGGAATAACTCACCACTCATAAGGCCTGAACAGGAGTAGGTCAGCAGTGTGCCGCCTGGCTTTAAAATTTGCATCGCGAGCATGTTGATGTCTTTGTAGCCATTCGCGCCGGAGGTTAAATTGTTCTTGCTTGAGACAAACTTTGGCGGGTCCATGATGACGACATCAAATTGAGTGCCTTGGTCTCGGTATTCACGCAATAGCTTGAACACGTCTGCATTAAGAAATACCGCGCGCTTCTTAGAGATATCAAACTCGTTTAGCTCGGCATTAAACTTGGCAGTATCGAGTGCTGGCTGAGAAACATCTGCATTGATAACGCGTTTTGCACCACCTTTGAGTGCATAAAGACCAAAGCCACCAGTGTAGGAGAAACAGTTAAGGACTTCTTTGTCTTTAACGTATTTGGTGGCTTGCTGTCGGCTGTCACGCTGGTCGAGGTAGAAACCGGTTTTGTGGCCGTTAACAATATCTACGCTGATTTTGACGCCGTTTTCTTCAATGACAACTGATGGGGGGGGTAATTCACCATGAAGAACTCCGGTTGTTTCCTCTAATCCTTCTTTTTTACGCACCGCAACATCTGATCGCTCGTAGATATGGCAATCAGGAAAGACTTCAGTGAGCGCAGAGACAAGCACCGATTTCTGATATTCGGCACCGGCACTTAATAGCTGACAGACCAAATAGTTCTGGTATTTATCGATAGTAACCCCGGGTAAGCCATCAGATTCAGCCGCGATCAGACGGTAACCCGTTAACCCGTCACGTTCGATGATATCTTGGCGGAGCAATTGTGCATCTTGAATACGCTTGACAAAAAAGGCGTGGTCAATGGGCTGTTGTTCAAAAGACCATACTCGAGCACGAATTTGAGAATTTGGAGAATAGGCGGCTTTCGCCAACCATTGGCCATTTTGGGCATAGACATCCACCGTTTCACCGAGCTGGGGTTTGCCTTCGACTCTCTCAATACCGCGCGAGAAAATCCAAGGGTGCTTACGTTTTAGTGATTTATCACGGCCTTTCACAAGGTAAATCGCTGCTGTCATTACTGTGCTCATTAGTTTGGAAACAAAGGTCGGGTATTTTCGAGGATGTCACCGGGAAAATCAAATAAAACCCCGTCTATTGGATGTTTGCTGTTGGGAGCGAGCTCAATCCCAAATGGTTGACTTTGGTTCATACTGACGAGTAAGAGGCATTAAGAGGATGATATTATGACGCAGCAATGCAAGCGGTTTATCGTATCGGGGACAGTTCAAGGGGTAGGTTTTCGCTATCACACCTCTTATCAAGGAATGACTCTAGGGCTAGCCGGCTATGCGAAGAATTTGAACAACGGTGATGTTGAAGTGGTCGTGTGTGGTGAGGAAGAGGCCATTGAACAGATGGCCTCTTGGCTAACGCACGGTCCCAAAACGTCACATGTGGAGTCAATGATTTCGGAACCATTAACCTATCGAGACTTTAAAGGATTTGAAATTCTCTGATGCCATCCATGACTAAGTACTAAGCAGGTGGCTACAGGCATTTCGCAGGCTTAGGTAATCCGGCTAGTTTTGTCGCTTGTTTGGCTGGGCCTTGTTTAAACAACTTAAACAGGTACTTACTGTTTCCTTTTTCTGGGCCATGTGCTTTTTCCATCGCTTTGACGAGCATTCTGACCGCAGGCGACGTATTAAACTCTTCATAGAAGTGACGTACAAATAAGATCACTTCAAGGTGAGCATCGGTCAGTTCTATTCCTTCCATTTCAGCCAAGGTGGGGATCATCGCTTCCTCCCACTCCGTATGATCTTTTAGGTAACCTTGTGCGTCTGTCTCAATCGTTTTGCCCTTGTATTCGAACATCTTATTACCTTGCTGGATTCAAAACGGCTATAGGTTAGCGTAGCTTTGCAAATGACACAATCCTAACACTTCGCCGGGCGGTCATAACAAAAAGCCCCAACATAATGTCGGGGCTCTAAACAGTTGTTCTATTGCGATACGATTAATCGTCGTTCATCACACCTAGAATGCTCAAAAGGCTGATGAAGAGGTTGTAGATAGAAACGTACAAGCTCACTGTCGCTGAGATGTAGTTTGTCTCACCGCCACGAACGATTTGCTGAGTGGTTAGCAAAATTACACCGGTAGAGAAGAGGACAAACATACCGCTCATTGCCAGGTACAACATCGGCATTTGCAGGAAGATGTTCGCCACCATGCCGATAAGCAAGACAACAAACCCTGCCATAAGCACGCCACCTAGGAAAGAAAGGTCACGTTTAGTGGTCAGTGCGTAAGCGGATGCGCCAAGAAACGCTAACGCAGTACCACCTAACGCGGTGACGATGACATCACCCATGCCTGCGCCGACATACGCGTTAAGAATCGGACCAAGCGTGTAACCTAGGAAGCCAGTGAATAGGAACGTAAATACCAAGCCCATGCTGTTGTTGCGGTTTTTCTCCGTTAGGAATAGTAGACCGTAGAAGCCGACCAGCATGATGATAAGGCCAGGGCGAGGTAGATTCATCGCCATAGACACACCAGCCACGACCGCAGACCAAAGCAGGGTCATAGAAAGGAGTGCGTAGGTATTGCGCAACACCTTATTGGTTTGTAGAGCACTTTCTTGTGTAGAAGTGCGGGTAAACATAGGACTGTTCATAATCTTCCTCGTGAAGTTTTATGTTTATACCGACATATATGAGGCTTATCAGTAAAAAGATCAAGCCCCAACGAGTCTAGTCGTTAGTAAAATAATAATAGAAATAGAAACTTAAGCATTTTGAAAGATGTAACACAATATAACAATCAAAAAAGGGCGACCGAAGTCGCCCTTTGCTTACCCATCAATCAATGATGGAGAATTTGTGCTAGGAAGTTTTGTGTGCGATCAGACTGCGGATTTTCGAAGAAGTCTACAGGATTGTTTTCTTCGATGATTTCACCTGCATCCATAAAGATGACCCGATCGGCGACCTCTTTCGCAAACCCCATTTCGTGGGTAACACAAAGCATGGTCATCCCTTCACCGGCCAGTTCAACCATAACATCCAACACTTCTCGTACCATTTCTGGGTCGAGTGCAGACGTCGGTTCGTCAAACAGCATCACTTGCGGGCTCATACACAACGAGCGAGCAATCGCAACGCGCTGCTGCTGACCACCAGAGAGCTGACCTGGGTATTTATCTGCTTGATCAGGGATCTTCACGCGTTCAAGGTACTTCATCGCGACGGCTTCCGCTTCTTCTTTTGGCATCTTCTTAACCCAAATCGGTGCGAGCGTACAGTTTTCTAGCACAGTGAGGTGAGGGAAGAGATTGAAGTGTTGAAAACACATGCCGACTTCGCGTCTAACTGCCTCAATGTTCTTGAGGTCTTCTGTCAGCTCGTTACCAGAAACAATGATTTGCCCTTTCTGGTGCTCTTCTAAGCGGTTAATGCAGCGAATCATTGTGGACTTGCCAGAACCTGACGGGCCACAAATAACGATTTTCTCGCCTTTTTTGACATTGAGGTTGATGTTTTTCAGTACATGAAACTCACCATACCACTTGTTCATATCCTTAAGTTGGATCATGTAATCTTGTTGTTGCGTCATAATACGTCCTTGAGCTTATAAATTATCGTTTGTGACCGGTATGGAGTTTGTTCTCTAGCCAAATCGAATATCTCGACATGCCGAAACAAAATACCCAGAACACTAACGCGACAAAAACATAACTTTCCGTAGCAAAACCTAACCACTCAGGGTCGGTGTTTGCGGCTTGGCCAATACCGAGTACGTCAAACATACCGATAATCAAAACAAGACTGGTGTCTTTGAAGAGGCCAATAAAGGTGTTCACGATAGAAGGAATGGTGATCTTCAATGCCTGAGGCAAAATGATCAGTCCCATTTTCTTCCAGTAGCTTAAGCCAAGTGCATCGGCCGCTTCATACTGGCCTTTTGGAATCGCTTGCAAACCACCGCGGATAACTTCAGCCATGTAAGCAGCACTAAACATCACTACACCAATCAAAGCGCGAAGCAGCTTGTCTGTCTCTGAGCCTTCCGAAAGGAACAGTGGCAGCATTACCGACGCCATAAATAGAACAGTGATGAGCGGCACACCACGCCATACTTCGATGTAAACGGTACAGATGCTGCGAATAATCGGCATCTCTGAGCGTCTTCCGAGCGCAAGAGCAACACCAATCGGCAGCGAAACGACAATACCGACCAAAGCGATGATCAATGTGACCAGTAGTCCGCCCCATTTGTGTGTCTCAACGACTTCTAGGCCGAAGAATCCACCATACAGTAGACCTGCGATTAAAAACGGGTAGACGTTAACAAAGAACAGCCACAGCCAAGTACGTTTAGGTGTCTTCTCGTAGGCAAGCAATGCCGTAAACACCGCTAGCGTGAAGTAGAACAGGCGAGGACGCCAAAGCTCTTCTTGCGGGTAGAATCCATACATAAACTGTTCCCAGCGTACGCTGATAAATACCCAACACGCACCGTCTCGACTACAAGCGTCACGAGTTGTGCCAACCCAATCAGCGTTAATCAGTGCCCAATCGACGATGTTCCAGATCAAACTGAAGGCGACATAGGCAAGTATGACGGTAACCACGGAGTTGACCGGGCCGTTAAATAAGTTCTTACGCAGCCATCCCATCACACCCACAGTATTTGCCGGTGGCGGTAGGCTAGGTTGAAATTGATGTACTTTCATTCTATCTCTCCACCAAAGCGACTTTTTTGTTGTACAAGTTCATCAGTGCTGACGTGAGCAAGCTGAGAGTCAGGTATACGCCCATGGTCATCGCAATAATCTCAATCGCCTGACCAGTCTGGTTAAGTGTTGTGCCTGCAAATACCGAAACCAAATCAGGGTAACCAATCGCCATTGCGAGCGATGAGTTTTTAGTCAGGTTCAAGTATTGGCTTGTGAGCGGAGGAATAATGATACGCAGCGCCTGTGGAATGACGACGAGCTTCAATGTACGTGAGCGAGGTAAACCTAGCGACATGGCCGCTTCCGTCTGACCGTGGTTCACCGCGTTGATACCGGAACGTACGATTTCTGCAATAAAGGACGCGGTATAAATACTTAACGCAAGCAGAAGTGCTGCAAGTTCAGGGATGATGCTGATGCCACCACGGAAGTTAAAGCCCTTCAGTTCAGGGTATTCCGCGTGAATAGGAGAACCCATCACAAAGTAGGTCACAACGGGTAACGCAACGATTAACCCTAACGCGATTCGCCCAACTGGGGTTTGCTGTCCGGTGAGCTTTTGTTTGTTTTTTGCCCAGATGGCAACAAGTAGCGTCGCGACTACGCCGAACACAAAGGCAGCGACCACGACAGATGACCCTTCACCAAAAATAGGTGCAGGGAAATACAGGCCGCGAACGTTGAGGAAAATGGCTTCCCCTAAACTGAGACTCTGGCGCGCTGAAGGCAGTGCTTGCAGAACGGCGAAATACCAAAAGAAAATTTGCAGTAACAGGGGAACGTTACGGAAGATTTCGATATAGACCGCGGCAAGACGACTGACCAACCAGTTGTTGGAAAGACGCGCAACACCCATGACAAAGCCAATCACAGTCGCAAGAATGATCCCTAAGAAAGAGACCAATGCCGTGTTCAGTAAGCCGACCAAAAAGGTCCTTCCATAAGAGAAGGTTTCATCATATTCAACAAGGGTGAGGCCAATCCCAAAGCCCGCTTCTTGTCCGAGGAAGTCAAAACCAGTGGCAATGCCCCTAGCTTCGAGGTTCGTTAAGGCATTATTGACTATTGTGTAAAAGAAAAAGACCAGAGCGGCTATCGCAATGATTTGGAAGACGACCGATCGAAAAGTGGGATTGTAGAGAAGGTTTGCGTTGGAAGCAGGCGCACTACCTGCATTACCGGCAACAGTATTAGTAGGTTTCATACAGCTATAACCTCAAATCCATTTTTAATAAAAGGGCGGGGAGACCGCCCTTTCTTTGTTTGTTGTTATGTACTGCGATTAACGGATTGGTGGAGCGTACATAAAGCCGCCTGCATTCCACAGAGCGTTGACACCACGAGAGATCTGTAGTGGAGAGCCTGTACCTACGGTACGTTCAAAACTCTCACCGTAGTTACCCACTTGCTTGATGACTTGGTAACCCCAATCATCACGGATACCTAGGCCTTTACCTTTAGGACCGTCAACACCAAGAATACGTTTGATGTTTGGATCTTCAGACTTCAGCATTTCATCTGCATTCTTAGATGTAATGCCGTACTCTTCTGCGTTGACCATTGCAGACAGTGTCCATTTCGCAATGTTAAACCACTGATCATCACCTTGACGAACCACAGGACCTAGAGGCTCTTTAGAAATGATTTCTGGTAGAACCTGCGCTGAGCTTGGGTCTTGTAGGTTTAGACGAAGTGCGTACAGACCAGATTGGTCAGTTGTTAGCACGTCACAACGGCCTGCATCGAAACCTTTTGAGGTCTGAGCTGCGGTATCAAATACCACTGGCTTGTATGACATGCCATTGTTGCGGAAGTAGTCCGCTAGGTTAAGTTCGGTAGTTGTTCCTGACTGAACACATACTGATGCGCCGTCAAGCTCTTTAGCACTCGTAAGACCTAGGTCTTTTTTGACCATAAAGCCTTGGCCGTCGTAGTAGTTTACGCCAACAAAGTTAAGACCAAGTGCGGTATCACGGTGCAATGTCCACGTTGTATTACGTGACAGTACATCGATTTCACCGGATTGAAGTGCAGTGAAACGCTCTTTAGCAGTAAGCGGAACGTATTTAACTTTTGTTTTGTCACCCAGTACAGCTGCAGCAAGTGCTTGACAGTATTCCACGTCGATACCTTCCCATTCGCCCTTCGAGTTAGGGTTTGAGAAGCCCGGTAGACCAGTACTTACACCACAAGTAATAAAATCTTGTTTAGTCACTTTATCCAACGTGCTATCAGCTGCAGATGCGCTTGTAGACATCAAAGCAGTAGATGCAGCTACGACAGAAGCAAGAACTGTTAGTTTATGTGCCATTTGTATCCTTCCTGTATGATCCATGTTAAGTCAGGTGGAACCTGAAAAAACGAGTGAAATATGTTGTGTCTTAGTATTTATTGACTGAGCTGATTGCACCACTGGTAACCAAATCAATCGTTTATAAGCGTAGGTAAGGATCTCGAAATTCTCAACTTCATAATTTAAAAGAATTTTTGAATGAAATCACAAACCTCAACAATGATTAGAATGGCGAAATGTTATCTGAATGTAAATAGTGCAACTGGGGATCAGATTGGTGCGTCAGAATGTGATAGTTAATAATTCTAAATGATCAGACTATCAATTGTTGCCAAGATGCTAAATTGGTATGAATGACTGCGATCGAAGTTAAATTCAGAGTAATATTATTTTAATTGTTAGGGTGGGGTGAACACGATGCCCCATTTTTGGTAGTATCGTGAGCTAGTACAAATGGTTTACCAAGGATTGAAATGCAGTATTTTCCGCTGTTTATAAACCTCAATCACCAGCCAGTTCTTGTGGTGGGAGGGGGCGAGGTCGCCAGTCGAAAAGTGGACAGCTTAGTGAGAGCTGGCGCCGATGTGACCATTGTGTCACCCAAGATTGAGCCCTATTTAGCACGCTTGGTGGAGCAGGAACGTTGTCGCTGGATACAAAGTTTCTATTCGAGTGAGCTGTTAGACCAACATTACGTTCAAGTATGGGCAACCACAGACAATCCTGAGTTAAATCACCAGGTTCACTTCGATGCGAAAAAGAAACGCCTGCTCGTCAATGTCGTGGATGACCAACCTTATTGCGATTTCATTACCCCCTCGATTGTGAATCGTGGTCGAATTCAGATCGCCATCTCTAGTGGTGGCGCTTCCCCAGTTTTGGTGAGAAATATCCGCGAAAAACTCGAGTCGATATTACCTCACAACTTATCACTGCAAGCTGACTTTGCAGCCTCAAAGCGCAATGATATTAAGCAACATCTCGCCAGCGTTGATGAAAGGCGAACTTTTTGGGAAGCGTTCTTTGCCAACTCAAATGTGCAAGAGATGACCAGTCTTGATGAGCTCGAAACGCACTATCAAGCCTTACTCAGTGAAGGCATCACCAAACCCGCTTCGACTGTCTGGATTGAATGTGGTGAAGATGTCGAGTTGTTGTCGCTAAAAGCGCTGAAAATCATGCAAGAAGCGGAACTCGTACTTCATAGTGAGAACTGTCCTTTCGCGTTTGTCGATTTGGTTCGCCGCGATGCTGAGCGCACGCCTTTTGAAAGTAGCGCCGACCTGGCTCAGTACTTGATGTCTGCCAAACAGGAAGGGCTGAAAGTGGTTGTCTTGCTTGAGGCGGGGGCAAGTGAAACCAAGTTGTTACAGGGTAGTGATTTAACGATTAGACAAGCCACGATCGCAGCAAAGCGCTAACCTTTGCGTTTTGTCTGTATTAGAAAAAAACAAACCCGCTGTTCAGCGGGTTTGTGCTAATTACTCACTGCTATGTGAGCATGGCTTCGTTAATCGTTAGTCACGAAAGTTTTCAAACTGGAAAGGTTGGCCGAGTTCTGCTTCGCGGATGAGTGCCATCGTCGCTTGTAAATCATCACGTTTTTTACCAGTCACGCGCACTTTTTCACCTTGAATAGAGGCTTGGACTTTGATCTTAGAGTCCTTGATGTGCTTGACAATTTTCTTCGCGACTGGCGTTTCAATGCCTTGCTTAAAAATGACGACTTGGTGCCAGTTGCGACCGGAGGCCTCCTCGGTCTTCGCTTCCATTGCATTGACGTCTACGCCACGCTTAGTGAGGTTAGAGCGTAAAATGTCACGCATTTGCTTGAGCTGGAATTCACCTTCGGCATTCAGTTTCACGGATTCGTCTTTTTGCAGTTCAAACGTCGCCTCAACGCCACGAAAGTCGAAGCGAGTCGATAGTTCACGTGATGCGTTGTCGACGGCGTTGCGCAATTCAACCGTGTCGATTTCTGAGATAATGTCAAAAGAGGGCATAATGTACTCCGAAATAGTCGTTGATTAAGGTCGCGCTTTCACAGCGTCAGCAAGCATGTCCAGCATCTGCACAGTGTCATCCCAACCTAAGCATGGATCAGTAATGGATTGACCATAAGTGAGATTGTTGAGGTCACACATGGATTGGTTGCCTTCGACAATAAAACTTTCGGCCATAATACCGGCAATCTGATGCTTTCCTGAACGGATTTGCTCACTGATGTCCGCTGCCACATCCAGCTGTTTGCGATGCTGCTTTTCACAGTTGGCATGGCTGAAGTCGACCACAAGACGCTGCGGTAAATCAAATTGAGCGAGTTGCTCACAAGCTGCCGAGACCGATGCCGCATCAAAGTTCGGTCCTGTGTCACCACCGCGAAGAATGATATGGCCGTATGGGTTACCGCTCGTGCGATAGACCGTCATGCGTCCATTTTTGTCTGGCGAGTAAAAGTAGTGCGATGCCATAGAGGCACGGATCGCGTCGATGGCGATTTTAACATTGCCGTTGGTGCCGTTTTTGAAACCGACAGGGCAAGAGAGGGCTGACGCCATTTCACGGTGAATTTGTGACTCTGTCGTGCGCGCGCCAATCGCACCCCAAGTGATTAAGTCAGCGATGTACTGGCCGGTGATCATATCTAAGAACTCAGTGGCGGTTGCCAAGCCAAGCTTATTGATATCGAGCAGGAGTTTACGTGCTTTGTTAAGACCAGTTTCCAGCGCGTACGAACCGTCTAGGTTGGGGTCTGTAATTAAGCCTTTCCAGCCTACGACCGTGCGTGGTTTCTCAAAATAGGTGCGCATAACGATAAAAAGCTCGTCTTTATATTGCGCTTGAATCGCAGAGAGACGCTGTGCGTAGTCGATCGCCGCCTCTGTGTCGTGTACCGAGCACGGGCCAACAATCACGAGTAGGCGAGAGTCTTCGCCAGTGAGAATTTGCTCAATTTGACGGCGCGAAACAGCAATACGCTCGGCGACATCATCAGTAATCGGGTGGGCGCTTCCAAGTTCTGCCGGAGTTGGCATCGGGCCTAAAGGCTGCGTTCTTAATTCATCGGTTTTTAATGGCATACCAGAGCCTGTTCTTTTTATTGCGAAGCGCTAAAGATAACGGAAACGAATCAAGTAATAAACTACTTATCCTGAAACTCTTCCAGTGCGAAGCGTAAATCTGAAAAACTATTCAAAAATGTTAGTTTTAAATTCTGTTTTGCCCTTGTCTTCACTGGCGCGAGTCGGTATGTTTCAAATATCACAATAATAATCTAAGTACGGAGCAGTAATGAGTTTATCCGGTTCAAGCAATTTGCATTCTGCATTGAGTAGTGGCGACGCCCTACCTAATGTCGACGGTCAACAAGGTGGACAACACCTCTTTGTTTCCTTATCTGAGCTCATCCTAGAGCACATTTTTTACCATCCTAGCTTTGAGTCAGCCACATCGCCGCTCGATCCACTACAACGTAGTTCTATCGATGCGATGTTGGGTGAACAAGATCTCAAGACGCACTTTGTTTCTACCTTGGTCTCAATCATCTCTGACGCCATCTCCCCTGAGCACAAAGTTGTGCGTGTATCGCTAAGTAATGCGGACAGCCATGCAATGCGTTCGCTATTGGGTGGTGATGTGGAGCCTGAGGTGGTGAATCCAGCACTCGGTATGCGTGGCGTGTCTCGCTATGCCCAGCCAGAGTTTAGCGCCAGTTTTGTCCTAGAGTGCGATGTGATCAAAGCATTAAGAGTGCAAGGCCATCAGGTTGAGATTGTGGTGCCGTTTGTTCGTGCTTTATCTGATGCCGCGAAGATCATCGATTTGCTTGCCGAGCAAGGACTGCCGCGCGGCCTTGACGGGCTCAAGGTGCTTTATACCGTCGATGTACCGTCTTCTGCGCTGATGGCCGAGCGTCTATTGCACTATTTTGATGGCGTCGTGATTAATTTGGAAAACCTAACCCAATATACGCTGGGTATCGATCGTCTAGACGAGACACTACACTATTTGTTTGAACCACAAAGTGAAGCGGTGCTACAACTGATTGACATGACGACCAAAGCGGCAGAGAGCGTCAGTAAGCCGGTAATCCTAACCAGCAGTGGCCTCTTGAACTACGCAAAAATCCAAGAGTATTTGGTCGAACGTGAACACGTTGAACTTGTTGTGACGGTGTAACTGACTAAGTAATCTGAGTTATCTCACTATCTGAAAGTGCAATGTTAACAAAATGTTGACATTGCACGTCTTCCATATTCAACTGGTTCTAAATCCACTAGTCGGACCAGTCTATGTTAACCCCTCTTACTAAAGCGAACTTTTACCTCAATTACTTTGGCTTTCTCAAAGTCCCCCTAATTTGGCTCTGTCGACCTAAAATTCTCCAACTGGATGAGCAGCGTGTAGAGGTAAAAATTCCACTAAAAAGACGGACTAAAAATCATCTCGGCAGTATGTATTTTGGTGTCTTGGCTGTTGGTGCAGACGTCGCAGGCGGTTTCATGGCGATGAGTAAAGCTCAGGCGCGAGGCAAGCAGGTGTCTCTGGCTTTTAAAGCGGTGGAAGGGCAATTCTTAAAGCGACCTGAGGCGGATGTCCACTTTGTCTGTGATGATGGGGAGCTGATTGACAAGATGCTTGATGAGACGTTCGCGACCGGTGAGCGCGTTAACCAAGCAGTGAAAATTACCGCCCTCTGCCCAAGCCTACATGGCGATGAGCCGATGGCGGAATTTTTACTTACTCTGTCACTAAAGCGAAGGGGTGAGTGAAGTCATCCACCTCAATTTGCTCAATCGCAACGATTTTGCTGCGGTTGAGCACGATTTTCCAACGGTAATAGTTTGTGTTTCCGTCGTGATTGTCTTCTTTGACAATCAAGTTGAGCAGGTGACGCTTTTCAACGGATTCGCGGCTCACCTGACTGTTGTTCAGAGTATAAATTTTGTTTGAGCCCTTATCCATCAAACGGGTAAACGGTCGCATGCTGAGTAACAAGGTTTCGCGCGTTTCTTCATAACCGCTCATAAACTTCGATGTAGTCATCTCCGTCTCTGAACGATAGTGTAAAATTTGTTCTTCCCGTTGGACGACGCGCTTTTTGCGAATCGACTTGATGCGGTCGGGAAGTTTGTCGAGCCCAAGATAATCAAGCCATTCGAGTTTTTGCCCGACGGTCTTTTTGGTTGTCGGATCCAGGTAGGTTTTACGCCACTTAGGTCGGCCGCGTCGAATCCAGCGCCACATGACGTCCCGCAGATCGTCTTTAAATATCTCGCGTAGCGCGTAGACAAATGACATCAAAATGATGAACGATGCGGTGATCTCACCCCAATAATCACGAGCCAGAATCGCGGTAATGGTGACAAACACCATCACAAACCCCGTTGCACTGCCTTTCACAATTCGCTTTAGATTGTTGCCCAATGATTGCGTTTTCTCTTGTAGAACGATGGGGTGCTCTATCAAGCGCCTCAATAAGCGCATTTTATTACTCAGGCGGGTCACATCGCCTATCACGCTTTCTGAGTTGTAGTTATTGAGCTTTCGATGCGCGGCTTCTTTCTCAACAATGGTGAGCAATCGCTCTTTGAGCGTCTTGTATTCACTGTCACGTGGCATGTGGGCAACCAATGACATCAGCCTTTGCCCGGTGTACCAAGAGAGGTAGTTATCGATGTTGGCGTAGTAGCGTTTCAGCCCCTCTTCATAAGGAATACTCCGACGCAGCTTTTTCAAAATATCGAGAGAGAGTTCGATGACTTCGTCTACTTCATCGGTGGTGACGGACTCGGAGTTGTGTTTGTTCAATTCGCTGACCGCTTTATCTAACGCAATCACATATTGGTAGGCGAACAAACTTAAACTGACGCGGTACTGAGTTGAAGAGAGTCGTCCTCGTTTGGCAAGGCGACTGTGAACGAGCGGAAGTAGCGTTTTGTCACTGAAATAAGCGCGTTTTTGCGCCAGAGACTCGTAATAGAATTCACTCTCTTTGACGATGTCAGCGTTTAAGCCAAGCTCACCGGGAATGAAAAAGTAGAGGTCGAGATCCGACTTCTTGGTTGAAGCCATTGCGTGAGAAATTTTGAGAGTGCTGCCATCTTGTTTGTCTACCGTGACCAAGAAAATCTCCATAAAGTTCAAATTAGCTGGCGAAAGCATATCAGAGATTGGGTATAATCGCCGCAAATTTAGCAAGAGACCGTTGAAATGATTAACGTTGGTAAGGTAAACCACTTAGAAATTGTAAAAAAAGCCGACTTTGGACTATTTTTGGATGCTGGAGAGTACGGCACCTCTTTGCTGCCAAATCGCTTTGCGCCAAAAGACGCGGAAGTGGGCCAATTTATTGATGCGTTTCTCTACTTTGATTCCGACAACCAGTTGGTGGCGACGACTGAAACTCCGATTGCCGAAGTGGGCCAGTGGGGGCTGATGGAAATCCAAGGGGTCAACAGCACCGGTGCTTTCGCCAATTGGGGAATTAAAGGCAAGGATCTGTTGATCCCGTTCAGTGAGCAGCGCGCCCGCTTTAAAGAAGGTCAAACTGTGTTGGTATACGTTTATACCGACAAAGCATCTGGACGTATTGTCGGGACCACCAAATTCAACAAACTGCTGGATAAAACCCCGGCGCCTTATAGCAAAAACCAGCAAGTCGAGCTGTTGATTGCAGAGCGCAGTGACTTAGGCTTTAAAGCGATCGTTGAAGGCCAACATTGGGGCATGATCTTTAAGTCTGACGTGTTTGGAAAACTCTTTATTGGTAAGCGTCTTAAAGGCTACATCAAAGCGATCCGTGAAGATGGTAAAATCGATCTCTCGCTGCAAAAAGTCGGTGTAGCTAAGATGGATGACTTGAGTGAGAAAGTCCTTGAGTTATTGGAGAAAAAGGGCGGCTTCCTCCCTCTTAATGATAAGTCATCGCCAGAAGCCATTTTTTCAACGTTTCGAACCAGTAAAGGGACGTACAAGAAAACCATTGGCGGTCTTTACAAGCAAGGTCGTATTCGTATCGAGCAAGATGGGATTTATCTCGCCGATTAATCGACTTGAGACAAAAAAAAAGGCCCGAAGCGGATCATGCTTTGGGCCTAGGGGAAGGGCTCCTACAGAGCCTGCGCTAACTGTCTGATATTCATCACCAATCAATACTTCAATTGTAGTTCAAGATCAGTATGGCGCCAGGCAATGACGAAATTTCATACCTTGGTTTAGGGATTAAAACAGATTTTTGTCTCTTACCAGCTCTCTAGGTAGGCCATTTTTGATTCGATTTCCGACCCATTTCCCGAGTCCAATCACATCGTTACCGTATTTGACCAGCACTTCACCTTTGCCTGTTTGCGCCGGTCTCACATCTCTTCCCATGTACCACTCTCTGGCATCATCAATAGAAAGTTCGACACTGTTCGCTTCATTCCCCGTTGCCAGTGCGGTGGCGACTTGGTGTTGCCAGCGATAGCCTTTCTTATGCGCTTCGGCGATTTTTATTCCCATCCGTGAAAAGCGCAACTCGCCGAGCATCGGCTCGAGCGCATCGGGGAACAGCCAGACATCGTTGTCACGCAGCCAAATCGTGGTGTGTTGAGGCAGAGAAACAGACAGCGCGTCTTGTAGTGCGCTAGCGATCGCTTGCTGCTCTTTTGCCGATGCTTTCTGAAACGGAAATTTACCGAGGCGTTTTTTTACATTAGGTGGTGTCGCAGCGCCAGTTTTACGTATTTTTGCCACAAAGAACCCTTCACAGTCATAGACTTGAGGGAAGATGTGCAAAAAGCCTTCGGCGGTTAGCGCTTCGTCAGCACCCGGGAATAAGGATTCAAGGCTTTCAAATTCCACCAACTCGCCAAAGGTTGATTTTAAGTGCTGGCACACTTGCTGGTTCTCTTCCACGCTGAGCGTACAGGTCGAGTAGACCATGACACCGCCCGGTTTTAGGGCGTGAAAAGCACTTTCGATCAGATCTTTTTGCGTCTCAGCGATCGATAGCACTGACGCTTTACTCCAGTTTTTCATCGCATCGGCATCTTTGCGAACCGTGCCTTCCCCAGAGCAGGGTGCGTCGATGAGAACGGCATCGAACTGCTCTGGCAGCCAACCACCAAACACACGGCCATCGAAGTTAGTCAGGGCGGCGTTACGAATACCGCAGCGCTCAATATTCGCATGGAGTACTTTCACGCGGCTAGCGGAAAACTCGTTCGCCACCAATACGCCTTCATTGTCCATCAGCGCAGCGATTTGTGTCGTTTTTGACCCTGGTGCAGCCGCCATATCGAGCACCGCCTGAAAGGTGTCATCACCAGAAAAGAGCGCAGAGACAGGCATCATGGAACTGGCTTCTTGGATGTAAAACAGCCCCGACATGTGTTGAGCACGATTCCCCAGTGGCACGCGGGTTTCATCAGCATCAATCCAAAATCCTTCTTCACACCAAGGCACTGGGGTCAACACCCATCCTTGCTGCTCAGCCAGCGCTTTAAAATCGTCCACTGTGGTCTTGAGAGTGTTGACGCGGACACTTTTTCTAAGTGGTCGTTGGCAAGCGGCGATGAAGTCATCCATCGTCAAATGAGACGGAAGGATGGTTTGCATTTCAGCGAGAAAGTCGTCAGGGAGATAAACGTTTTGGTGCACTCTGCATCTCTAAGTAGAAAATTTGCCGAGAGTGTAGCAAAAACGCAGCCACTTGGCTGCGCTTTTACTGATGATAGGTGATAGGTGATAGGTGATAGGTGATAGGTGATAGGTCTTGGCTAAGGTTTTGGTATCACCGTTCGCCAGCTGCGCCAGCTCTCTTCTGCTTTCGGGTGCAGGTAGAAGGTATGGCCATCTTGAGCTATCGGCTCGAGCTGTGTTTGTTGCGGCGTGGCAAAGGTGATCCCGCCTCGCACTATGCTTTCAACCGTACCTGCTTTGATATTGGCACCGGTTAGTCCAATCGACACATCCACACCGGAGGTGTTCCAAAATACGCTATTACGGCGCACTAGATAGGCGTATTCCGGCAGAATATCAATGTCGATGTCGACGCGATCGGCAAATTCACCTAACGATACTGCTCGCACTTGGCCCACCTCGATCTCACGATACAAAATCGGGGTGCCACTGGTGACTGAGCCTCGGCTTTCGGTTTGCAATCTAAATTGCACCCCTTTATGAATTTGAGGCGCAGTGTTAAGTGCGAACTGATGTTGGGGCTGGCCATTACCAGGATCAACATTAATACTTGGCGTGATTAGATTGTGGATGTTTTTTACTCCCGACAGGCCAATCTCTGCCTGTGATTGCCAAAAGTGCGACCCTGAAACCGCAATGGTTTGGGCGTATTCCGGCAAGATGCGAGCTTGAATTTCAACGCCGCCTTTGGAGAACTCTCCGTTGGAAAATATGGGGGTAACAAGCGTGACTTCGCCGACATGGACACCGTTGTAGTGGATAGGCGTGCCTGCTGTGATCGTTGTGCTGCCGTCAAAGTGTAAGGTGACACGTTGGCCGTATTTACGTGCGGTTTTGAAATCTTTGTATAGCAACCACTTGTCTTTTTGGCGGTTGTCGACCCCCGGCAAGGAATCAAAAGCAATCCCACCCTGGATGATGGTTTTCAGTGGCGCAGCGGTAATGTTGACTCCCGTTAAAGAGGCGTCCACCTCAACGCCAGAGCGATTCCAGAACACGGTTTGCTCACTCAAAAGGTGTTTGTATTGATTTTCAATATTCGCATCGATGATTACACCACCGTCAACCAAGCGAAAATCCGAGACGCTGCCGACTTGCAAGTTGCGATAAAGCAGTGGGCTACCTTTGCTGATTGAGGGTAATTCGGGGGCAAACAGTGTAAGGGTTTGCCAGCCAGAGACATTGTATTTGGCAAGCTCAGCCAAAGACTGACTCGCATACAGCGGATAGCGCTCTTTGGCTTCACCACTGCCTTCACTGACAAAACTCACCGAGCCGGTCAACAGCTGTTTAGCAGGCGGCACAGAGATGTTGAGCCCAGATTCGGTGAGCTCAGCGCTGGCACTGCCGGTGACAAAAAATCGGTTTTGAGAACGGATTAATTCGGAATATTCCGCGTCAATCAGCAGATCGAACACGACCTGATCATTAATGAGAGATACCTGCGTGATGGAGCCAACCGTGATGCCTTTATAGAGGATGTTCGCCCCGGCATCTAATCCAAACGAGTTGTTGGACGTCAGTTGCAGCGCAATTGAACGTGCTTGCTGCTTGTTAAATTCAAATTTACGCACGGCGTTGAACTGCCTTGCGCGCTGACCATCTCCGGGGATCAAGGTGAGGTAATTGCCTTGGACTAAGTTAGCCAAGTTTTCCACACCCGATAGCGAAACTTTCGCCTCTTCGAGAACAAAACGACTGCCGGTGGTGAGCATATCGCTGAACGCCGGCTGAATAGCGGCGGAAGCGATGATTTTTTCACGCCCTTCACTGAGCTGCAATCCGGTAATCTGCCCGACCTCAATACCACGGTACATTATGGGGGCACCTGAGGCCTTGATATGGTTGTCGTCAGGTAGCGCAATTTGGATGGCGATACCACGTCCTGCCGTCTTTAGGTCGCGATACAAACGAAACTCTTCGTTGTCTTCGACGGGCTCTCCGCCATCGGGGGAGTCAACCGCAATAGAGCCGCTGAGCAGGGCGCTCAAACTTTCCAGTCGAACATCGACCCCTTCAAAACCAATATTGGCGCCAATGCCACTGACGTTCCAAAAGCGGCTCTGGTCGGTAATGATGTGGCGATATTGCTCGCGGATTGACGCTTTGATGAGGACGTTCTTCGCGTCGTCATCCAATTTGTAGCTGTAGACTTCGCCAATTGGGATTTTTCGATAGACGATCTGTGATCCGATGGAGATCCCACCCAGATCGCGCGATTTCAAGGTGATGTTTAACCCTTGACGCGCGAGAAGATCGGACGGGGCACGATCCAGCGCGGTATAAACACTCTTAGGTTCAGACGCTTCATCACCAGGTTGAATCGCAATGTAGTTCCCTGAGACCAGAGCATCCAAACCGGAAATGCCGGAAAGGCTGGCGGTCGGTTTGACCATCCAAAAACGTGTATCTTGACCAAGTAACTGAATCGCTTCGGGGTAGATGTCGACATCCACGTAAATGTTGTCCAGATTGCTCGACAGGTTGATGTCGCGCACCATGCCCACTTCGAGCCCTTGGTAGCGAATGGTGGTGCGCCCGGCGACCAAACCTTGCGCATCAGAAAAATAGATCTGCACGCGTTGGCCTGCATCCTGAATAGCTTTAAACACCAGCCAACCTGCCAGTGCCATGGTCAAAATGGGCAATATCCATAGCGGGGATAAGCCTTTATTGCGCTTAATATCTGGCGTGTAGGCATTTTGATTGGGCGAAGCATTACTCATGCGAAGAGGTGTCCTTGTAGGAGGTTTTAGGGTGGTTATCCCAAATGAGTCTCGGGTCGATACTGTCTGCGGCTAGCATGGTTAAGATGACCACAATACCAAAAAAGACGGCGCCGTACCCTGGGGTAAAATTCAAAATTTGGCCACGGTCAACCAAGGTCATCATGATGGAGATAACAAACAGATCCATCATTGACCAGCGGCCAATCCACTTGACGATAAAGTAGATTTTCATTCGATAAATATGATTGATCGAACGTTGAAAATGGATGGCGAGCAAGATGTACGCTAAGCCGAGAACCTTCGCGACCGGAACGACAATACTTGCGATGAAAATGATGGCCGCAATGCCCGCCATATCATTGTTCACCAATGAAGCAACACCCGAGAAGATGGTGTCTTCTAAACGTTGTCCGTTGGTGATTAATATCGAGATCGGGATCAGGTTGGCGGGAAAAATCGCTATCGTTGCCGCCACCAAGTAAGCCCAGGTTGTTTGGACTGAGCGCGGTTTACGATGATGGATAGGTTTTTCGCAGCGGCGACAGTGCGTACCTTCTGGCTGTGACAAGTGGCAATGGTGGCAGTGGAGCGATTTTTCGCCCAGAGTTAATGTCTCTTCAGGCAGGTAGGCTTCCCAATAGCGTCGGATGCTAATGCGGGTTAAGAGCAGTACAGTCGCTAACTGCAATAGCACTAGGCCATAAAGCCCGACACCGACGAAGATGTCTGAATAGTCTTGCAACTTGAAGCAAGAGATCGCAACGCTAACCAGAAAGACATCAATCATCACCCAATGCTTGAGTGCCGCGATGGTTTGCAATGACCACTTAAGTAAAGAGAAGTGGCGCTTGGCGAGGGCAATGTGGGCAAGCAGAACGCTTGAGCACACCAAAAACGGCGCAATCGAACTGCAAAAAAAGACCAGCAGTGCTAACCATGTAAAGCCTTCATCGACGAGCGCAATAATACCGGCTGGGAGTGTCGCTGGGATCATGACACCAAACAACCGGATACTGATGAAGTCAAAAAAGTGCGAGGGAATAAACAGCATCAAACAGGTGATGGCGATGGCTAAGTTGCCTGAGAGAGAAGGGGTGCCACCCCGATAGAGTTGCGTTCCACAACGCGGACAAAATGCGCTCTTTCCTTGTTCTACCTCACAGGTGTCCACTGCGAGCTCGCAGCCATGACAAAGACGAACTTGGCGAATCTCGCTAGTGTGAGAGTGGAGCGGCGAGGCGCGTTTCATTGAGCGCCTCTTTGTGTGACGTTGTCACTGTAAAGGCGCGGTTTAGGCGTGAGTTTGTACCGCGCCGTATAGCGTTTGATATAAACCTTGCTGTTCGACCAGTTCGCCATGTGTCCCTGCCTGAGTGACTTGTCCATCTTCTAAAACGTAAATCAGATCCGCCTGTTTTACGGCAGATAAGCGATGAGCAACGATCAGAGTTGTGCGTCCCTTCAAAAATTCCGTCAAAGCACGGTGGAGGGCAGCTTCCGTTGCGGTATCCAATGCTGACGTTGCTTCGTCTAAAATAACAAATTTTGGATTGCTCAGCACCATGCGCGCAATGGCCAACCGTTGGCGCTGTCCACCGGACAAACGAATCCCGTTGCGGCCCACTTGCGTCTCGAGCCCCTCACTGAGTTGACGAATGACATCGTGCATTTGAGCAATCTCAAGGGCTTGCCACAGCCGCTCATCCGGGTAGTCTGAGCCAAGGGTCAGATTATGCCTCAGGCTATCGTTAAATAGTATAGGTTGTTGTAATACAACAGCAATTTGATCTCTAATGATATCGAAACTGATATCCTGACATGGCTCACCATTGAAACGAATGATGCCAGAGTCCGGCTGATAAACACCGATTAACAATTGAATTAAGGTAGATTTGCCTCCGCCACTTGCTCCAACCAATGCGACTTTTTTGCCTGCCGGGATGTTGAGCGATAAATCGCGCAACACCTTGTTTTCCTCATTATAAGCAAAGTTGACCTTTTCTATAGAGACGTCGACTTCTCGGTCTGGCGTGAATGGATTGACGGTTGACACTGGGCGCTGCTCTTCGCCAATACTCAATAGGCTATTGATGCGAGTCAATGCCGCTTTAGCGCTGTACCACGAAAACTGAATGCCCAACAATTCTTGCACAGGGCTGAGCATAAACCACAGATAGCCAAACACCGCGAAAATTTGACCAATCGTCAGGTCGCTAAACAGCACCATTAACATAGCGACAGCGCGAAACAGCTCAAAGCCAAGTAGGAACAGTAAGAAGGAGACACGCCCAGCCGCTTCAGATTGCCAGGCGTACTTGTCAGCATCGGATCGGATTTGATCGGCCTGTTCGGTTAACTGTTTGAGGTACGCTTTTTCTTTATTTGCGGCGCGCAATTGATAGATGCCATCGAGTGTCTCAATCAACCGATTTTGAAAGCGCTCGAACGATTGGTTTTCGCGCTTTTTAAGATGTTTCACTTTGCCGCCCAGCAAGCGGGAGAAGTAAATGACCACCGGATTAACCAGTAAGATGAACAGCCCCAAGCGCCAATCTAACCAGAGCAAAACAACAGCGGTGCCGAGAACGGTCAGTAGGCTTATCAGGAACTTGCTTAACGTAGAGCCAATAAACTGGTCAATGGTTTCAACATCGGTAATCAAGTGGGCATTGATGCCGCCACTGCCTCTTGTCTCGTATTCCTTCATGCTGATGCGACCCAATTTGTCGATCATCTTACGTCGCATTTCAAAAGTAATGGTTTTGGAGACCAGAGTGAACTGACGGCTCTGAACGATGTTCAGCGCCTGGCTTGCCGTGCGCATCACAATGACCAGTAGTAAGGTCAACACTATATAGCCGGTAGGGGTATGAAAGTTGCTCGGCAAGAGCCATTGCATGGCACGCAGCCCGGCACCGGGTTGGTCTAATAGCACTTCATCGACCATCAATGGCATCAAGAGTGGGATAGGGACACTGATTAAAGTCGCAGCAATCGCCACCAAATTCGCAGCGATTAACTTGGTCTTATGAAGTTTTACTTGAGTTATCAACCAAGAACGGCTAATAGTGTTGGGATTATCAATCATTATAATGAGAATGCTTACTATTTAGTTTGTGCGGATTGTACGCACAAACCGTGTGGAAGTCTCTAGTTTTCAATCGGATGTATATACAATGAACATAGAACAATACCAACGTTTAACCAAGCAAGCGGTTGCACTAATCGAATCAGAAACAGACCTTATCGCCAATCTCTCCAATGTCAGTGCGTTATTGAATATGGAGCTGGAGAATCTTAACTGGGTGGGCTTTTATCTGATGAAAGACGGTGAATTGGTATTGGGTCCATTCCAAGGAAAGCCTGCGTGTGTGCGTATCCCCGTCGGTAAAGGGGTGTGTGGTACTGCAGTCGCCACCAACAGCGTTCAACGTATCCATGACGTACACGAGTTCGAGGGACACATTGCGTGTGACGCCGAGAGTAATTCAGAGATAGTGATTCCTTTTTCAATCAATGGTGAAATCCAAGGCGTGCTTGATATTGATAGCCCAAGTGTGGGGCGTTTCAGCGAAATTGACGAGCAGGGGCTAACATTTTTGATGACTGAAGTGGAAAAGCTGCTTAATTCGCACGCTATCGCGGCATAATTTGCCTATTGGCTGTGGTTTTTCATTTGCAGGTCACTATAATACCTCAATTAAAACTCTTAATGCTCGCGGACAAGCCGCAATAACCAGGAATCCTCATGGAAAACACTGAAAAGTTAAAAAACAGCAAAGAAGTGATTGCATATATTGCTGAATGTTTCCCTAAGTGCTTTACTTTAGAAGGTGAAGCAAAGCCGCTTAAAATCGGTATTTTTCAAGATCTTGCGGACCGTCTCAATGACGACCCAAAAGTGAGTAAGACCCAGCTTCGTGCAGCGTTAAGACAGTACACTTCATCATGGCGTTACCTACATGGTGTTAAGCCAGGTGCAGTACGTGTAGATTTAGACGGTAACCCAGCGGGTGAACTAGAAGAAGAGCACGTTGAACATGCGAAAACTGCACTAGCAGAGAGCAAAGCAAAAGTTCAGGCTCGTCGTAAAGAACAAGCTCAAAAAGCGCGCGAAGAAGGGAAGGCCAAAGCGAAACCGGCAGCGAAGAAGCCGCAGAGCCGCCGCCCACAACAAAGTAAAGAACAGAAAGCCAAACAGCCTGTAGAAACGCGCGCATTGAATGCAGACGAAATGACCGTCGGCAACCAAGTGAACGTGAACATGGGCAAAGGAAATATGGCTGCGACTATCGTTGAAATCAATAAGGAAGATGTGCGCGTCCAACTGTCTAACGGCCTACAAATGGTTGTGAAAGCGGAGCACTTGCGCGCATAAAGGAGAATCTCCTACGCATGAAATGCCGTTCAAAATTCTCGCTGATTGCTGCCGGCCTCTGGCTGGCAGCGTCTTCAGCCCATGCTCTTGAAGCTAAACTGAGTCTAAAAGACTTACCCGTACTCGCTCCCGAGACTCAACACGAAACTGCCAGTAAGCGCGTGACTTCTCGATTCACACGCTCTCACTATAAACATTTCACTCTCGACGATACCTTCTCTCAAGCCATTTTCGATCGCTACATCGAAATGCTCGACTACAACAAAAATATCTTTACTCAAGCGGATATTGACTCGTTCAAAGAGTGGGCGGTAGGGATTGACGATCAGCTCAAATCCGGCAACAACCAAATTGCGTTTGATGTCTATAACTTGTCGATGAAGCGTCGTTATGAACGTTTTCAAACTGCTCTGGCGCTGCTTGATGACGAAATGACGTTTGATGTCGATGAAAGCATTGAGCTTGACCGCAGCAAAGCCGCTTGGCCAAAAGATAAAGCTGAGTTGGATGAGTTGTGGCGTAAACGTGTTAAGTATGATGCATTGAATCTCAAACTCACAGGTAAAGAGTGGAAAGAGATCAAAGAGGTGCTTGAGAAACGTTACAACAATGCGCTTAAGCGTCTCAGCCAAACGCACAATGAAGATGCCTTCCAGTTGTATATGAATGCCTTTGCGCGTGAAGTTGACCCGCACACCAGTTACCTCTCTCCGCGCAGTGCGGATCAATTTCAAACTGAGATGAATTTATCGCTCGAAGGAATTGGTGCAGTGTTGCAGATGACCGATGACTATACTGTCATTCGTTCATTAGTGGCTGGTGGACCGGCATCGAATAGCAAGCAGTTGTCCGAAGGGGATCGTATTATCGGTGTCGGCCAAGATGGTGAAGCGATCGTTGATGTTATCGGTTGGCGCCTTGATGATGTGGTTCAATTGATCAAAGGGCCGAAAGGCACCAAGGTGAATTTGCAAATCTTGCCTGAGGGTAAAGAGGCGAAATCGCAAGTCATTACTATCGTGCGCGACAAAATTCGTTTAGAAGATCGTGCGGTCAAATCAGAAGTGATTGAGCGTGATGGCAAGAAGATTGGTGTGCTCGAAGTGCCGAGTTTTTATGTCGGACTATCTAAAGATACCGACGAGCAAATCTCCCAACTCAAAGCGAAAGGTGTCGATGGCATCATTGTCGATCTCCGTAATAACGGCGGCGGTGCGTTAACCGAAGCCACTGCGCTGTCTGGTCTCTTTATTACTAGCGGTCCGGTGGTGCAAGTTCGCGACAGTTATGGCCGTGTGAACGTGAATGCAGACACAGACGACAAAATCAGCTACGACGGCCCGATGACGGTATTGATTAACCGTTATAGTGCGTCCGCGTCAGAAATTTTTGCCGCTGCGATGCAAGATTACGGGCGAGCGATCATTCTCGGTGAGAACTCATTTGGTAAAGGCACTGTGCAGCAGCACCGCTCTCTCAACCATATCTACGATTTGTTTGATAAAGAGTTGGGCTACGTGCAGTACACGATTCAAAAATTCTATCGAATCGATGGTGGCAGTACGCAAAACAAAGGTGTAGCACCTGACATTCCTTTCCCAACCGCTGTAGACGCGGATGAAACCGGGGAGAGTGTCGAAGATAACGCTCTACCTTGGGATAGTATTGATCGCGCCAATTACACCGTGTTAGCACGTAACGATACCTTGATTTCTGCATTAGACAACAAGCACAAAGCGCGTATTGCCAACGATTTAGAGTTCGGTTTTATCGCGCAAGATATTGAAAAGTATCGTGCTGAAAAAGATGACAACGCTTTGTCTCTCAATGAAAAAGTGCGTAAAGCGGAGAGTGAACAGGCAGATAAAGAACGCCTGGCTCGCATCAATTTACGTCAAAAAGCATTGGGTGAGGAGCCGTACACCGATCTTGACGACTTACCCAAAGACTACGAAGCGCCTGACGCTTATTTGGATGAGTCGGTGGCGATCATGGTGGACATGTTGAAGTTGCAGTAAGTCGGCATCTTTCCTGTTACCTGTCTTGTAATCCACAAATAACACCGAGCGAGCCTATGTGCTCGCTTTTTTTGTGTAGACAATTAATGTGATTTGGATCTAATTTTTCGCGTATTCGTAAAACCATGCCTAAGCTTTAAGAAAAGAGTGAGGGATGCGTGATGAAATGGATCGGACTAATTCTTTTGATGGGTAGCGCGTGGGTCAGTGCAGAAAGGCTCTCGCCCGAAGTACACGACAACAGTGATCTTACTCAATTTGATCACCCTTTCTTGTTGGGGGACTGGTATCTCGTTAATCCGAGTCCTGATGAATCAGCAGAAAACTTTCTCGCCATCAAGCTTTCGTTAAGCTCCAACTATCAGTTTCAAATCGACATTCAGAAGCGAGACTACTCGGTGGATCATTGGCAAGGTCTCTACACAGCCAACGATGATACCCTAATACTCGGACTCAACTCTTCTGAGCCACAAGCGTACCGCTATTCGGGTAATCACCATTTGCTTAATCTCAACGGTGTGACATTTACTAAGGCGCTCTCCAATTCACTGGCTGGCATTTGGTCGAGTCAGAGTTTAGGTGGACACGATGTCTCAGCCAGTGATGTCGATAAGATGGATTTAGTGCTGCAACCCGACTTTGTGTTTATGTTCCGTGTCAGCAACGATGAAGGGGATGAAGCGGTGCACCGCGGTGTCTATTACACAGAAGGTGAACACCTTGTACTTCTCTACGAAAATGGCGAGCACGAAACACGTTACGTACTCGACAGTGATACCTTGACACTAGAAATGGAAGAAGGGGCACTTTATGCGGTGCTCGATCGCGTTCGCTAGTGATATCGGCGAATCGATGGGTGATATATAGACAAAACGTGGTCTAGATGAATAAAAAGCGAGGTTATTGTCGTCAATACCTCGTTTTTTTGATTGGCTAGAGGTAAGCTAATTACGTTTGCCCACGAGTGCTTGATGCCCGTGTTGGCTCATCCCATATTCAGTCAAAAGGATTCAGACATGGCTCAGACTCCAAAAGCCAAATATCGCAAAGATTATCAATCGCCTTCTCATACGATTTCTACTATAGACCTCACCTTTGATTTGCATGATAACCAAACGGTGGTTACGGCTATCTCTCAGGTTCAGCAATGCAAAGAGAGCAGTACCTTACAGCTCGATGGTGAGAACTTAACTTTGGTTTCGCTGCAAGTGAATGGTGAGGTTTGGAGCGATTATCAGCAAACGGAGAGCACGCTGACCATCAACCAGTTGCCGCGCGAGTTTACACTGACCATAGTGACGCACATTGATCCTGAAGCCAATACCGCGCTTGAAGGCTTGTATAAATCAGGCGGTGCGTTTTGCACCCAATGTGAAGCGGAAGGTTTTCGTCGAATCACCTATTACTTGGACAGACCTGATGTGTTGGCCAAGTACACCACTAAAGTGATTGCAGACAAGGCGCAATACCCGTATTTATTGAGTAACGGGAACCGAGTGGCCGCTGGCGATTTAGATCATGGCCGTCATTGGGTTCAGTGGCAAGACCCACACCCTAAGCCGGCGTACCTGTTTGCTTTGGTCGCTGGGGATTTTGATGTTCTGCGCGATACCTTCGTGACTCGCTCTGGCCGCCCTGTAGATTTAGAGATTTTTGTCGACAAAGGCAACTTGGACAGAGCGCCTCACGCGATGACATCCTTAATCAACTCAATGAAGTGGGACGAAGAGCGTTTCGGCCTTGAGTATGACCTTGATATTTACATGATTGTCGCAGTCGACTTCTTCAATATGGGCGCGATGGAGAATAAAGGACTCAACATCTTTAATTCCAAGTATGTGTTGGCCAATGAGAACACCGCTACAGATAGCGATTATCTTGGTATTGAAGCGGTCATTGGCCATGAGTACTTCCACAACTGGACGGGTAACCGCGTGACCTGTCGTGACTGGTTCCAACTCAGTCTCAAAGAAGGGTTGACCGTGTTCCGCGATCAAGAGTTTTCTTCTGATCTTGGTTCGCGCGCTGTCAATCGTATCAACAACGTGCGCATTATTCGTGGACCGCAGTTTGCCGAAGATGCCAGCCCGATGTCTCACCCAATTCGTCCTGACAAAGTGATCGAGATGAATAACTTCTACACTTTAACCGTGTACGAAAAAGGCAGCGAAGTTATTCGAATGATGCACACGTTATTGGGTGAAGAGGGCTTCCAAAAAGGGATGAAGCTCTACTTTGAACGCCACGACGGCACGGCGGCGACTTGCGAAGATTTTGTTTCCGCCATGGAAGATGCATCGGGTGTCGATCTCAAGCAATTCCGTCTCTGGTACAGCCAGTCAGGAACGCCGACGGTCAGTGTGACCAGTGATTACGACAGTGATGCCAAGACGTTTACCTTGCATGTCAAGCAATCGACTGAGCCGACGCAGGATCAGCAAGACAAACAAGCGTTGCACATTCCATTTGATGTCGAGTTGTACGCCCCAACGGGAGAAGCTATTGAGTTACGCTGTAACGGAAAGCCGATTCATCACGTTCTCGATGTCACTCAAAGTGAGCAGAGTTTTGTATTCGAAGACGTCACTGAGCGTCCGATCCCATCGTTATTGAGAGAGTTCTCCGCGCCAGTGAAGTTGGAGTACGATTACAGTGACGATGAATTAACCTTCCTTATGGTTCATGCTCGCAATGACTTCGCGCGTTGGGATGCAGGCCAAATGTTATTAGCAAAATACATTCGCAGTAATGTTGAACGTATTCAGCAAGGTAATCTCGATGTCACGCTACCGGATGCGCTGATTGATGCGTTCCGCGGCGTGCTCTTGTCTGATGTTCTTGAACCTGCGTTTATTGCAGAGATGTTAGCGCTGCCAAGTCACAATGAAGTGTCAGGTTGGTACAAACAGGTTGATGTGGATGCCATAGCTGCGGTACTTAAAGGTATTAAAGTTCAACTTGCACAGCAGTTAGAGGATGAGTTCAGTGCGCTGTACCATGCTCTAGTGCAAAGTGACTATCGAGTTGACCATCAAGCGATTGGCCAACGTACACTTAGAAACACGGCGCTGGCGTATTTAGCGTATACAGAGCAGGGAAATCGTCTCGTTGAAGCGCAATATGATCAGGCCAACAACATGACGGACACCATGGCGGCCATGACCGCAGCAAATAGCGCGCAGTTACCGTGTCGCGAGCGTTTAATGAGTGACTACAGCGAGCAATGGAAACATGATGGATTGGTGATGGACAAGTGGTTCATATTGCAAGGGACCAACCCAGCGGGCAACGCACTTGATGTGATCAGGTCGACCATGAATCACAGTGCGTTTAGCTTGAAAAACCCTAACCGTACGCGCAGTTTGATTGGTTCTTTCTTGAACATGAACCCTGTCGCTTTCCATGACAAATCTGGTAAAGGTTATGAGTTCGCGGGCGAAATCTTAAGAGAGCTCAACAGCTCGAACCCTCAGGTGGCGTCGCGTTTGATTGATCCTCTGCTCAAGCTAGGTAAATACGATGAGCAGAGACAAGCCCTGATTCGCAAAGAGTTAGAAGCGCTGAAATCTATGGATAACTTGGCCAAAGACTTGTTCGAAAAAGTCAGCAAGGCGCTAGAAGCCTAAGCATCCACTAGCCAACAGTAGCACGGATTCGTGCTACTGTTTATTTATACAGTAATGCATTAATAACTCATGAACCACTACTATTTCTCGCTCAATATCTCTTATCAATCGTTTCTCAACCACTACAATGGTGCGGCGAGCCAGATATTGGTGACCACGGACAATGGACTTCTTTTGCAACTGCCAGCGATGCGTTTTCGACCATTTGTCAGTCAAATCGGCTTGAAAGGACGATTCAGATTAACAACTGACCAAAATAACAAGTTTATTAAGTTAGAAGTTCTGTGAGAGATTGATTTCATAGAAGTTTAAATAGAACCTTAATCACATTCTCAAACATTTCACCTCCTACCACTCCTAAAAGAATTAACCATTTATCAATAAAGCTTTTACAATAAAGCGGCATTACCCGTGTAAAGCACTATTCTTACAACTAAAGAACGATGCTTACGACATCCCCCTACTTAAAAAAATTCTAATAGTGGAGTGTGAATATGACCGCGCGTGAAACCCTAATGCCGGTTCTGCTTGAAAAAGTCTACAAGCTGATTCAAGACAAACTCGAGCTTGCTCATCAACCTTTAGTCACTCAACTTGCTCAACACCTGTTCAGTAATATTGCTCAAGACGACCTGATTGAACGAAACGAATCGGATCTCTACGGTGCGGTCGTCAGTTTGTGGCATCACATCAATGAAAAGAAACCCGATGAGATATCGGTTCGCGTCTTTAACCCGACGGTAAGCCGTCAAGGTTGGCAATCGACGCACACTATCGTTGAAATTGTTGTCCCGGACAGTCCATTTCTTGTCGACTCAATCAAAATGGCGCTGAGCCGTTTAGACATGGCGTCACATCTGATGTTGCATGGTCCAACGCAAATCGAACGCGGTGCCAAAGGGGTGATTAAATCGATTAATGAGGGTGAGGGCGCGTTGCAATCGCTGTTTCATATCGAAGTGGATAGACTCAGTGACAAATCGGCGATGACGTCACTCAAAGATGAGCTGATCAAAATTCTCACCGATACCGGTATGGTGGTCAAAGATTGGCGTCAAATGGTTGAGAAACTTGAATTAGTGACCAACCAGCTGGAAGCACAAAAAGAGCGTATTCCCGTCGAAGGGGATCGCTATGAAGATACACTGAACTTTTTGCGTTGGCTTGGCGATCACAACTTCACCTTCATGGGTTATAAAGAGTATGACCTCGTCTCTACAGACGGCGATACAGAACTGCGCCCGACCAAAGAACAAGGTCTGGGTTTGTTTGCTAATCCCGATCGTGTACGCAGCGTGAAACTGTCTGACTTCCCTGATTCTGCGCGCCTCGAAGCGAAGAAACCCTTTTTATTGATTGTGACCAAAGGAAACGTCGCTTCTCGTATTCATCGTCCTGCGTATACCGATTACATTGGGATCAAAAAATTTGATGAGAATGGCAAAGTGATTGGTGAGCATCGTTTCACTGGGCTTTACACTTCTGCGGTGTACAACCAAAGTGTGGCGAGCATTCCACTGATTCGTGAAAAGGTTGAACGAATCCTCAAAGCCAGCGGGTATCGCGAAGGTTCCTACTCATACAAAGCGCTACACAATATCCTAGAAAACTATCCGCGTGATGAACTGCTGCAAGCAAAGGAAGAAGAGTTGCTTGAAGTCGGTATGGGCGTGGTGCAGATGCAAGACCGTGACTTGCTGCGTCTGTTTGTGCGCAAAGACCCGTTCGGTCGTTTCTTTAGCTGCATGGTCTACGTGACAAAAGATCGTTACAACACCGAGTTGCGTCGTCAAACTCAACGCATCTTGAAACAGTATTTTGGTTGTGAGCAAGAAGTGGAGTTCACCACTTACTTCTCTGAAAGCCCACTGGCAAGAACCCACTACATCGTTCGTGTTGACAATAACAACATGGACATTGATGTGAAAACAATAGAGCAAAATTTAATGGAAGCATCGTCGACTTGGGATGATCGTCTCTCTGATGCGATCGTTGCGAACTTTGGTGAGAGTAAAGGGTTGCCGTTGTCGAAAGAGTACAACCGCGCTTTCCCACGATCCTATAAAGAAGATGTGATGCCAGGCTCGGCCGTCGCCGATATTGAGCGCCTCGAAGCGCTCAGTGACGACAACAAACTGGGTATGTTGTTCTATCGCCCGCAAGAGCTGGCCAAAGATTCGAAATCGGTGAGACTCAAACTTTACCACCGTGATGAGCCGATTCATCTTTCGGATGTGATGCCGATGTTGGAAAACTTGGGGCTGCGCGTCATTGGTGAATCTCCGTACGAAGTACACAAAGCTAACGGACAAGTTTATTGGATCCTCGATTTCTCGATGCTGCATAAGAGTGAGAAAACCGTTGATCTTCGCGTCGCACGCGATCGTTTCCAACAAGCCTTTGCGTCAATCTGGGCCGGAGACTTAGAGAGCGACGGCTTTAACCGATTGGTCCTTGGCGCTTCGCTAACTGGCCGGGAAGTCTCGATTCTCCGTGCTTACGCTCGATACATGCGTCAAGTCGGCTTCCCATTTAGCCAACAGTACATTGAAGAAACACTGAGCCATTACCCTGATCTTGCCAAAGGCCTAGTCACGCTGTTCGCTAAGCGCTTTGATCCTAAATTCAAAGGCAGCAAAAAAGGACAAGCGGACTTAGTCGAGAAAATGACTGAGCAGCTTGATCACGTTGAAAGCTTGGATGATGACCGCATCATTCGTCGTTACATGGAAATGATCACCGCGACGGTTCGCACCAACTACTATCAAGTGGACGACCAAAACCAGCCTAAACCTTGGCTCTCGTTAAAACTTCAGCCACGCAAGATCCCGGATATTCCTCAGCCGGTTCCGGCTTTTGAAATTTTCGTTTATGCGCCGGACATTGAAGGTGTTCACTTGCGTGGCGGAAAAGTCGCGCGAGGTGGGTTACGTTGGTCTGATCGTCAAGAAGATTTCCGTACCGAGATTTTAGGTCTGGTGAAAGCGCAGCAAGTGAAAAACACCGTGATTGTGCCGGTGGGCGCGAAAGGCGGTTTTGTTTGTAAACGTCAGCACACATTGAGCGGTCGTGACGAAATTTTTGCTGAAGGTCAGCGCTGTTACAAACGTTTTATTCGTGCACTGCTTGATGTGTCTGACAACATCATTGAAGGGGAAGTCATCGCGCCAAGTCATGTCGTGCGTCATGATGAGGATGACCCGTATCTTGTTGTTGCAGCGGATAAAGGCACCGCGACGTTCTCGGATTTGGCGAACTCAGTCTCCGCAGAATACAATTTCTGGTTAGGAGATGCGTTTGCCTCTGGGGGCTCGAACGGTTACGACCACAAAGCAATGGGCATTACGGCCAAGGGTGGTTGGGAGTCGGTCAAACGACATTTCCGTGAAATGGGCATCAACTGTCAAACGACCGATTTTACCGCGATTGGTGTGGGTGATATGGCGGGGGATGTCTTTGGTAATGGCATGCTGCTATCGAAGCATATCCGCTTGCAGGCTGCCTTTAACCATTTGCATATTTTCATCGACCCTGCTCCTGATTCTGCGAGCAGTTGGGAAGAGCGCCAACGTTTGTTTAATCTACCGCGTTCAAGTTGGGAAGATTACAATCCGGAATTGATCTCCAAAGGCGGCGGTGTGTTCTCTCGCAAGTCGAAGTCTATTCCACTTTCCCCTGAGATCCAAAAAATGCTAGGGGTGAAGAAAGCGTCCGCTGCACCGAATGAACTGATCAAACTGATCCTGCAAATGAAAGTCGATTTGTTGTGGAACGGCGGTATCGGTACTTACGTGAAATCGTCTAAGGAGACGCATTCGGATGTTGGTGACCGTGCGAACGATGTATTGCGTATTGATGGACGCGATCTACGCGCTAAAGTGGTCGGTGAAGGTGGCAACTTGGGCATGACTCAACTCGGTCGAGTGGAGTACGCATTGAAAGGTGGCCGCGTCAATACTGACTTTGTTGATAACGTCGGCGGTGTTGATTGCTCGGACAATGAGGTCAACATTAAGATCTTCCTCAACGGATTGGTGGCGAATGGTGACTTAACGGTTAAACAGCGCAATCAAATCCTAGAGTCGATGGAAGATGAGGTCGGTGAGATTGTTCTTGAAGATGCGTATTGCCAATCTGAATCGATCTCTGTCACCGAACACCAAGGCACATCACTAGTTAAGGAACAAATTCGCTTCATCCACACGTTGGAAAAAGCGGGTCAACTGGATCGTGCGTTAGAGTACATTCCTGACGATGAAACCTTATTAGAGCGAGAAAAGCAGGGTAAAGCGCTGACTCGTCCTGAGCTCTCTGTGCTGGTGGCTTATGGCAAGATGGTTCTGAAAGAAGAATTGGTGCATGACGACATTGCCAATGACCAGGTGCATGCGCAGCAACTGATCCAATACTTCCCAACAGAGTTACGCCGTAACTATGCTCAGCAGATGGACAACCATCCACTGAAAGCCGAAATCATAGCAACCATGCTCGCCAATCAAATGGTGAATGAGATGGGGTGCAACTTTGTGACTCGACTCCGTGAGGAGACGGGGGCGCATGTCGTCGATATTACCAATGCGTATGTCGCCGCGCGTGAGATCTTCGGTTTGGGTGAGGTGTTCACTCAACTTCGTGCTCTTGATAACCATGCTTCGACCGACGCTCAGTATGACATGATGTTTTATGTCCGACGTACGCTGCGCCGTCTGTCACGTTGGTTGATCCGTAATCGTACTGGTCGCCAATGTGTCAAAGCCATGATTGATCTCTATAAAGCAGATGTAGCAACCATCAAACAGCAACTTGATACCATGTTGGTTCCGGCGGAAGTGGAAGAGCACAACCAGATGGCAAACCGTTGGATTGAGCAGGGCGTATCCGAAGCGTTGGCGAGTTATGTTTCGCGTTTGTCGAGTCTATACTCAGTACTGGATATATCCACAGTGGCTCGTGAAAAAGGCAAATCGGTTGAGCAAAGTGCAAAACTCTACTACAACTTAGGCGATCGTTTGTCTCTCCACTGGTTCTTGAAACAAATCAATACACAAGCCGTGGACAACCATTGGCAAGCCTTGGCTCGCGCAGCATTTAGAGAAGATCTTGATTGGCAGCAACGTCAGTTAACTGGGCAAGTGTTGAGTTGCAACTGCGATCCTAAAGATCTTGATGTAATGAAAGCACTCGATGACTGGATTGAGAAAAACGAAGTGTCGCTCCATCGGTGGGAAAATATTCTCAACGAGTTTAAAGTGGGGGCAGTGCATGAATTCGCTAAGTTCTCAGTCGCATTGCGTGAATTGATGCTCCTCAACCTAAACTGCTCTGCCAATGAGTAACCGTTTGCGTTAATCGTTGAATTATTCGGTAAAACGTTGAATAATACTGCCCCGTTTATACGGGGCTTTTTTCTTTCGGAGGCACAATGCTTTACCGTCTTGCCAGAGCTGGCTTTTTCCAACTTGATGCCGAGAAGGCACACGATCTCGCCATTGAAAACTTCAAACGTTTTACCGGCACACCATTGGATCTTTTCTACAGACAGCAACTCCCGCATCGCCCAGTCGAGTGCATGGGGCTGACTTTCCGCAACCCAGTAGGCCTTGCGGCGGGTCTGGACAAAAATGGCGAATGTATTGAAGCCTTTGATGCCATGGGTTTTGGTTTTGTCGAAGTAGGGACGGTCACACCACGTCCGCAACCGGGTAACGACAAGCCGCGTTTGTTCCGTCTTGTTGAAGCACAAGGGATCATCAACCGCATGGGTTTCAACAACCTCGGCGTCGATAATCTTGTCGAGAATGTTAAAAAAGCCAAGTATGACTGCGTACTTGGTATCAATATCGGTAAGAACAAAGACACACCGATAGAAAAAGGTGCCGATGACTACCTAATCTGTATGGAGAAGGTTTACCAATATGCGGGTTATATTGCCGTCAACATCTCCTCACCAAACACTCCGGGACTACGTTCGTTGCAATATGGTGAAGCGCTCGATGAATTATTGAGTGAACTCAAAGCCAAACAAGCGGAGCTTGCTGAAAAATACAGTAAGTACGTGCCACTAGCACTTAAGATCGCTCCTGATCTGAGCGATGATGAGATCAGCCAGATCTGTCAGTCGCTCCTTAAGAACAACATCGATGGTGTTATTGCGACTAACACGACTCTAGACCGATCGATTGTGGAAGGAATGAAACACGCCAACGAAGCAGGGGGCCTAAGTGGTCGTCCAGTGCAATCTCGCAGCACCGAAGTCGTTCGACGTTTACATGAAGAGTTGGGGGATGCGATCCCTGTGATTGGTGTGGGTGGTATCGACTCATATGTCGCCGCCAAAGAAAAACTGATGGCAGGGGCAAAGCTAGTACAAGTTTATTCTGGTTTTATCTACCACGGCCCTGGCTTAGTGAAAGATATTGTCAAAAATCTATAATCTGTCCCTGTATTTCTGGATAGAGTGACACCGTCACCTGATAAATATGTCACTATAAATCGAGCAATCTAAGAGGAAATGAGAATTCATTTCCTCTTTTTTTTTGCCAATGAGTGCATAAAATCAGCCTTAAGACTTGGAAAGGTAATTAAGCGTTTTACCTAAACCCATCAGGCGAAGAGACGGAACGATGCTTAAACCCAGTGACAAATGGACTTGGTACTATGATGACACCGAAGGGCACCTTATGCTCGATCTCGGTGACAACATGGTCTTCAAAACCAACCTTTCCCGCAAACTTATCGTAGACTGTGCCGTTGGCGTTAACGAATTTAGCGTTGATGATGCGTCTGCATTTCAAACGTACAAAGAGCAAATCTCTCTCCTTGGTCTTAGTGAACCGCGTCAAGCTGAGCTCGCACTCTACTGTGTAGCGGCTAAGCGTTTTCACAAGCCGGTTCAACCGAAAAGCTGGTTTTTCGACAATATTTCTGACGGTGAACAACCCCTTGAAGAGGGCGATTTTGTTTATCTGTCGAATCAGCTTAGCCAAGGTTATTTTATTGTTTTGGAAGTTGGGGATAGCGCCAGCCTGTGTGCCCAGGTTAGTCTCGAAGCATTTCACCTCAACCCTTCTAAATCACTCCAGTTTGGCCAAGCCATTAAGGTGATGCATGATCGCATGCGTGTGGCCAACCAACAGTTTCAAACGCAGCCTATGGCGCTGGTGGGGTAGCTGTTAGCGAATTAACGATAAGAACTTCCTTGTTGTATTCATTCCTTTGATTCATTTTTCATTTCCATCGGCCAAGCGCCGATTTTTTTTTGTCTTAATTTTGAGCGTTTATCTGTCTCACAAGTGTGAGTTGGTTGCCAGTTTTGCTCAACAAACGACCAGTTAAACCACGCGCTCTGAACCCTTACAATCATCAAATTCAACGAAAAATTCCTCTATTGAGGCATTTCTGAAATAAATTTACATTGAAAATACCATCTGGTATATACCAATCTGAGTGTAAATAAGTATTCACTTCGCTTTAAAGGTACGTAGCGTCGTTGCTTACAAAAAGTGAAGTTGGATTAGGTACGACAAATCATGGGTATGCCGTTCGGAGCACCATAAACAGGATGAGTGGTGAATGAATCATCGATTAACGTAGTAATTGAGTGAGATAAAGTGCGCAGGGAGTAACGCAATGAACGAATGTCGGTTATAATGCCGGGTCATTTTTTAAAGAAATAAACATCACTATGCATCAATATCTTGCGGTTACATCCAATGGTATGGAGAACCTGTTAGTTGAAGAGCTGACGAACTTGGGAATAGAGAACGCGAAACCTGTTCAGGCAGGGGTTCGCTTTAAAGCCACGAATGAGCAAGTGTATCGTGTGTGTCTATGGAGCCGTTTGGCCTCACGTTTTGTTCGCGTGCTTTCAGAGTTCACCTGTAATGATGATATGGATCTTTACCTTGCTGCCTCTTCGGTCAACTGGGTCAACCATTTCCACAGCTCAAAGAAGTTTGTCGTGGATTTTAACGGCACAAACCGCGAGATTCGTAACAGCCAGTATGGTGCGATGAAGGTCAAAGATGCGGTTGTCGATTGCTTTGAAAAGAAAAACTTACCGAGACCGTCGATCAGTAAAGATCATAGTGATCTTCGTATCCATGTCCGCTTACACAAAGATAAAGCCTTGTTAGGTATTGATATGGTCGGTGGCGGCTTACACCAACGGGGTTACCGTAGCGAATCTGGCCGAGCGCCATTGCGTGAGACACTCGCTGCCGCCATTATCGGACGCAGTGGTTGGCAAACAGGTAGTAACTTGCTAGATCCTATGTGTGGCTCTGGCACCTTGCTGATAGAAGCTGCGATGATGGCAGCCAACATGGCGCCAGGCGTCAAACGCGCAAAGTGGGGCTTTGAATCCTTAGAAGATTTCGAACCTGAGGTGTGGGCGGAAATTAAATCTGAAGCGGCGGTTCAAGCTCGTCGTGGTGTCAAGAAAGTTGACTCTAAGTTTTACGGATTTGATAACGATAGCCGCGTGATTCAGATTGCCAAAGATAATGCCCGTCGCGCGGGTGTTGATGGATTGATCCACTTTGAGGTGGGTGACGCAGCAAAAGTGACACGCCCAGCGGATTTCGATTCTGGAGTCGTTATCTGTAACCCACCTTACGGTGAACGTCTAGGTACGCATCCTGGCTTAATTGCGCTTTATACGGCGTTCGGCGCCCAGTTGAAGGCGGAATTTGGTGGCTGTCACGCGTCAATATTCTCAAGCTCTGATGAGTTGCTTAGCTGTTTACGCATGCGTGCAGAGAAACAGTTTAAGTTAAGTAATGGTGCGTTACCCTGTCACCAAAAGAACTACTCGATTTCAGCTCGCTCAGCAGAGTCACGTAAAGATGCAGAGTCGGGTGAGACACGTCAAAGCAGTATTGCACCTGACTTTTCAAATCGACTCAAAAAGAATCTCGCGAAAATTGGTAAGTGGGCGCGTAAAGAAGAGCTTGATTGCTATCGCGTCTACGATGCAGATCTGCCCGATTACAACGTGGCGATTGACGTGTACTGTGATCACCTGGTGATTCAAGAGTATGCTGCGCCTAAAAGCATTCCAGAGGAGACGGCAAAGAGACGTCTAACCGACATTATTCGAGCGACGATTGAAGTGACGGGGACCGATGCGAATAAAGTCGTGCTCAAAGTCCGTGAGAAGCAGAAAGGGCGCGCTCAATATCAGAAGTTGTCGCAAGAGTCGCGAAAAATGGAGGTTTCCGAGTACGGCGTGAAGCTGTTTGTGAACCTGCATGATTATCTCGATACCGGCCTGTTTTTAGATCATAAAATCACACGTCGCAGACTGGGTGAGATGGCAAAGGGTAAGGACTTCCTGAACTTGTTTGCGTACACAGGTTCTGCGACCGTCCATGCCGCGTGTGGTGGTGCAAAGTCGACCACCACCGTCGACATGTCCAAAACCTATTTAGATTGGGCGAAAGAGAACATGGCGTTGAATGGTCAAGTGGGGCGTCAACACCGTTTCGAGCAAGCCGATTGTTTGCAATGGCTTGAGAAATCGACGGCTCAGTTTGATCTCATCTTCATTGATCCCCCGACGTTTTCGAACTCAAAGCGGATGGAGCAGTCGTTCGATGTGCAAAGAGATCACATTCAACTGATGAGCCAGCTGAAACGCCTATTGCGCACTGACGGTACGATTGTGTTCTCCAATAACAAGCGTCACTTTAAGATGGACAATGATGCGTTGTCCGAGCTTGGTTTAGAGGCAAAGAATATCTCACACCAAACCTTGCCGATGGACTTCGCACGTAATAAACAGATTCATAACTGCTGGTTGATCACGCATCGCCAGTAAACTCGGTGTATGAACAAGGATAGATAGCATCGATGATTACCTTATACAGCACTGAAGGATGCCATCTCTGTGAGATGGCGTTTTCGCTCTGTCAAAGTGTCGGCATTGACCGTCTCGTTGAGCACGTCGATATCGCGTTCGACGATGAGCTCTTCTCTCGTTACGGTGTCACTATTCCAGTGCTTCGCGCAAACGAGAGTGAGCTCAATTGGCCCTTTGACAAACAACAACTGATTCAATGGTTAGAGAATAATGGCATTACTTACCATCAATAACGGATTACTCGCTTACGGTGATCACCCTTTACTTGACCACGCAGACTTCGCATTACAAGACAATGAGCGTGTCTGTTTGGTTGGGCGAAATGGCGCTGGTAAATCGACTCTCATGAAAGTGCTCGCGGGCGAAGTGCTGCTTGACGACGGTAAACTGACCGTCACGCAAGATGTGGTGGTATCGCGTCTTGAGCAAGATCCGCCACGAAATCAAGAAGGCACCGTGTTTGATTATGTCGCGGGTGGACTGGCTGAAATTGGTGAGCAAATTAAGATCTACCAAGATCAGCTCGATCTACTAGCGGTTGATCCATCTGAGCAAAACATCAATAAGTTGGCCCGTATTCAGGAGCAACTTGAACACACAGGTGCGTGGCGCTTCGAAGACAGGATTAAAAACGTTTTGGCTGCGCTTAAACTTGATGGCCACACTAAATTGACCGACTTGTCGGGAGGATGGCAGCGCAAAGCCGCGTTGGCGCGCGCTTTAGTGCGTGATCCCGATGTATTGCTGCTTGATGAGCCGACCAACCATCTCGATGTGACCACGATTGAGTGGCTAGAAACCTTCCTGAAAGATTTTCGTGGTTCCATCATCTTTATCTCTCACGACCGCGCTTTTATCAAATCTATGGCGACACGCATCGTCGATCTCGATCGCGGTCAGCTTGCCTCGTTTCCCGGTGACTACGACAACTATCTCGTCGAAAAAGAAGAGATGTTGCGCGTTGAGGAGATGCAAAACGCAGAGTTTGATAAGAAACTGGCGCAAGAAGAGGTTTGGATTCGTCAGGGCATCAAAGCCCGCCGCACGCGTAACGAAGGACGTGTTCGTGCGCTGAAAAAGTTACGCGAGGAACGTCTCGACAGGCGAGAAGTGCAGGGTAAAGCGAATATCCAGATTGATGACGCCGCGCGTTCAGGAAAAATTGTTTTCGAAGCGCAGAACATCAATTACTCGATTGAGGGTAACGCAATTGTGCGCGATTTCTCTTTCAATATCATGCGCGGCGATCGGATTGCATTGGTTGGGCCGAACGGATGCGGTAAGAGTACGCTTCTCAAGCTGTTACTTGGTTCTTTACAGCCTGATAGCGGTAAACTCCACTGCGGAACTAAACTGGAAGTCGCTTACTTTGACCAGTATCGAGAAATACTAGATCCGGAAAAGACGGTGATCGACAACCTTGCTGATGGTAAACAAGAGGTGATGGTCGGCGGAAAGCCAAGGCATGCACTGAGCTACCTACAAGATTTCTTGTTTGCACCAAAACGCGCGCGTACACCGGTAAAAGCGCTCTCTGGCGGTGAAAAAAACCGACTACTTCTAGCGCGTATCTTCCTCAGACCGAACAATTTATTGGTGCTGGATGAACCCACCAACGATTTGGATATCGAAACTCTGGAACTTTTAGAAGATTTGCTTGCCAACTATCAGGGTACGTTGCTTTTAGTGAGCCACGATCGTCAGTTTGTGGATAACACAGTGACGACCAGTTGGATCTTTGAAGGTAATGGTGTGATTGAAGAGTTTGTTGGTGGCTACCACGATGCTCAGCAACAAAGAGCACAAGCGCATCAAGCCCGCGTGGTGGAAAATTCAGCAAAAACAGTCAAACAAGTTGAGGAAACTCCCAAATCTGCAGTCACTAAGGCAAAGCCGAAGAAGTTATCTTATAAACTGCAGCGAGAATTAGAAGCCTTACCCGCTAAGTTGGAAGAGCTCGAGGCGCAAATTGAAGCGCTACAAGGGCAGGTGAATGACCCAGATTTCTTCGCCAAACCGACTGAGCAAACACAAACGATTTTAGATAAGCTCGCTCAGACAGAGCAAGAGTTAGACGTTGCTTTCGAGCGTTGGGAAGAGCTCGAGGCAATGCAACAGGAAAGTTAAACAATACGATGAGTAGTAAGATCTTCAAAATATCCATGATTGCCGCCACGGTATCGGCGGCATTTAGTGCTAATGCGGCGTTGTATAAAGTTGTAGAGAGGTATGACAACTCTGGATACGACAAACATTATGGTGTCGCGATTCAGCCGTCTTCAGTAAATTGCTGGAACACAGATTGTAGTTCTAATCATGCAACAGATCATAAGATTGCATTTGAAGGCAAGAACTATAATGAAGGCTTTGAATACCGCCATGAGTCCCCATTCTTGACGCGTTTTGGTTTCGATTATATTGACTCAGATGATGATGTTTGGTCGAATTTCAGAAATTACTGCTACAACTATCTTGGATATGCGGATACTTTGTGCGAGAACTGGGCTACCAACCAGTATACTTATGGCTACTTGAACGAAGAGAGTAACAATTTTGATGGTACTGCTTCGTTTGTGGAGACTGTAACAGAACCTGTTCAAAGTAGTTTTGGCAATGTCGTTGTTAATAGTATTTCATCAAGTAGCGAAGCGGTAGGTAACTACCAAACGTCCACTCGAAGAAACACCGCTTTCGTTGGTAATTCAACGTTAGAATCTGGAGAAACTTCTCGTGCATGGAAGTATGTTCAATCTGATGGTATTAAATATGTTGCGGGAAGTGTGTCAATATCAGCCACTAATAATTCTTCTGACTACACATCCAAAGCAACCATTTGGGAAGATGGTACAGCAACGCAAATCGGGTGGATTGGAGCAGCGTCCAACGATCGTATTCAACCTCAAGGTGCAGCTAGAGATATTGCTTCTATAGATGGTACGATGTACGCAGTCGGGTATAATAGCGACAGTGATGAATACCTAAGGGCTGCTGTATTTACCAGAACGGGAGCAAATAGTTGGTCAAGTACCTTCGTCTCCGGTTTCGACTCTGGCGATAGGAGTATTAGTAACTACCTGAATTCTGTTGTATCCGCTGTCAATGACAACGGTAAGGCGATAGGAACCTATAAACTGCGTGACATTGTCGTAAATGGTTCATATTCAAATGGCCTGTTTTACGTCAGTGATGTCACTTCTCCCACTGCAACTTTGTTTAACGATGACGTGCTTTTCTACGGTGCCAACGGTAAAGCTGGTGGTATCAACAATGATGATTTAGTTGTTGGTGCTGTTGATTTTGAAACGCACCGCGAGTACAACGGTAAACCGCGAGCTCAGAGAGCGTTCATTACTACGCTGGATAGCAGCAATAGTACACCTATTAAAACGAGTCATTATCTAGATGACCTCACCTATTCTGCTAGTTCACCAGATACAAATAATGAGTATCGTATTATTGATGCGACCGACATCAATGATGCAGGTGTCATTTCCGGCACGGCTTATTATTGTGCTGGTGGATTCTCTACGTATTCAATTGAATCATCTTGCGACAGCGGTAGTGAAGTCGTCGCAGTTAAACTTATTCCAAACTCGTCTAGTCAAACGATTGAGTCACGTCCCGCCGCGACTACTGACACCGTTGACAGACAGGGCGGTTCACTAGGTTTCTTTGCTTTGATGCTACTTTCATTCCTAGGGTTCCGTAGAAAGTAGGTTAAATTTTAAACTAGAGCACAGCCTCACAATTTTGACGCTGTGCTTTTTTATATCTTGTGAAAGTGTCGATGATCGACGATTCTTAATTGTGGAGTCACAAAAACTCCATGAAAAGTTAATAGTAGTACGTTAAGAAACACCGTATGTATGAGGACGACACTATGAAGAGACAAAAGCGTGACCGCTTAGAGCGAGCTCAATCTCAAGGGTACAAAGCGGGGCTGAATGGCCGCTCTATGGAAGCCTGCCCGTATCAGCAGATGGATGCTCGGTCGTATTGGCTCGGTGGTTGGCGTGATGCCAGGGACGACAAGCAGTCAGGTCTCTACAAATAACTCTTAACCCACATACTGCAAGGAACTAAGCCCCGAAAGGGGCTTTATCTTAAATATGTAATGCACTATAACTAGCCAGCTTGAGTGCAAAAAAGCGACTCGAGTGAGTCGCTAGAGAAAAGATTTATAATCTTAGAAAGCAGACGTATCTTGGAAAAGACCCACTTTAAGATCTTTCGCTACGTAAATTTCTTTACCGTCGACAAGTACGCGACCATCCGCTAGACCCATAACAAGCTTACGGTTAACAACGCGCTTCATGTGAATTTCGTACGTCACTTTCTTCGCTGTTGGGAGAATTTGACCGGTGAATTTCACTTCACCCACGCCAAGTGCACGGCCTTTGCCTTTACCGCCAACCCAGCCGAGGAAGAAACCAACCAATTGCCACATCGCATCAAGACCAAGACAGCCTGGCATCACTGGGTCACCAGGGAAGTGGCAATCAAAGAACCAAAGGTCAGGAGTAATATCAAGCTCTGCCAGAATCAAACCTTTACCAAAATCACCTTCTGTTTCAGACATCTTAGTGACGCGATCCATCATTAGCATGTTCGGTGCAGGAAGCTGAGGGTAGCCTGGTCCGAACAGCTCACCTTGACTTGATGCCAGTAAATCTTCGCGGTTATAAGAATCTCGTTTGTTTTGCATTATCAATTACTCCAAATTTTGATAGCAGCATGTTAGTGAACACGTGTACGCTAAACAACTCCGATCAGTAAAAATGTGACGAAAAGAAAGCTTTAGCTAAGCCAACTCTTGATCTTGTCCATTAAGCTTAAGGGTTGGTCATGACGCTCAAAGCTCTCTATACGCTCAGCGATTTTGCTAATAACGCTCGATTCGTCGTCTCCTCGGAAGGGCTTACCCATGATCAACGGGATGGCCTCATCAACTGTAGACACCGACCAAATATGGAACTCGTTATTTTTGATACTTTCTATGACGTCTTTGTGAAGCGCTAAGTGTTTTAAGTTCGTCTTAGGTAAAATGACGCCTTGATGCCCGGTGAATCCCTGGTGCTTACAGACGTGATAAAAACCTTCGATTTTCTCGTTTAATCCACCGACAGCCTGCACACGGCCAAACTGATCGACCGCACCCGTTACGGCAATTTGCTGATTAATAGGGTACTCGGAAAGGGCACTGACAAAAGAGCAGAGCTCAGCGAGAGTCGCACTGTCACCATCCACTTCGCTGTACGACTGCTCAAACACGACAGACGCGGAATAGGGCAGTGGTTCATCGAGATTGAGTGCGCTGCTGACGAACGCTTGCATGATCATCATGCCTTTCGCGTGTAAATTGCCGCCTAGCTCGGCCTTTCGCTCTACATCAGAGATGTCGCCATCACCAAAATGAATCACGCAAGAGATACGCGCCGGCTCACCATATGAGAGCGGGTGTCCTGGGACATCAATCACAGTGAGTCCGTTCACTTGGCCAACACACTCACCTTGCGTTTCAATCACGACTTGTCCTTCGGTGATGTCCGACAGGGCGCGCTCGCAAAGATATGACTCACGCTGGTACTTAGCATCAATCGCACTTTCTATGTCGTTGGCAGTGATGACATCGCTGTTAGAAAATAGCAGTGCCTCTTTAATAATCGATTGATACCAACTCACATCAAGTGGCATAAAGCTTTGGTCTTCGGTGTGCCTTGCACCGGCAACCATGACGCGCTTAACCGCATCAACCTCCAAGCTTGGAAGTTGATACTGTGTCGATAACCAAGAGAGATAACCCAAGTAACGTTCAATCGACGCTTCGTTGAGAGCAACATCTAGTTCCACCTCGCTGTACATCGACAGACGGCTAAAAAGATCAGGTTCTAGGTATTCGAGCTCAGCGAGTTGGTGTTGATCGCCCAATACGATGAGTTTCGCTTGGGTTACTGCCGTAGGGGCTTGATTTGCAGGGCGCGCGGGGTTGCTATTGATCAGCGGGTAGGACTCTCCCATTATCGCGGACTTGATTGCTGGCCAATGAACAGGGTGAGCAAGTAGCAAGTTGGCAGAGATAATGACGATTCCGTCGTCAGTCGCTTGTTGAAGTTGACCCGTTATTTTGGTGACAACGTCACCAGATTCATTGCAACTGTAGTGACCCAAAAGTGAGGATGCGTCAATGGACTCAGAGCATAGAACCTGTTTGGACTCATCAATCTTGTGAAGGGATTGCTTCAGCAGGCTTCGGTAGTGTGCATTATCCGGTGCATTAAGCACTAGGCAACGATAGTGTTCCAGTTTGCAAAACGTGTTCAATGTCTGCTTAAGGCGCGTTTGAATATCGAGAAAACTCACTTGCGGTAGAGTCGAGAATTGAGCCAACACTGCGTCAAAATGATCATAGTGTGGGGTCACGGTGCGCCAGCTTTCTTGCTTCATTGAAATCCAATTGTTTTATTAAAAAATGGAGTGGAATTATATAGAAAACTGCCTGGCTTATATAGGGGGATCATGTATAAGTTACATATCGGGGGGCATAACGGGCAATAACGTATTGTGTCATTGATCTTGCTCTTAATTTGCTCACAAATCACTTTCAACTCAGCGCGTCGTGAGTTACGCTGTCACTCAAACGGTTAGGGGAAGAACGACTAGGGAACGGCTGACATGAAATATCAACAATTGGAAAACTTAGAATGCGGATGGAAGTGGACTTATCTCATCAACAAGTGGAAGGCCGGTGCGTCGATTACACGCTATGTTGATCGAAGTGAAGCCGAGACCGCTGTTAAGTCTCTTCAGCAAATCCAGCACGAGCCAGTAAAAGTTCTCGAATGGATAGACAAGCACATGTCGCCCGAGTTGGACATCAAGTTAAAGCAAGCAATCCGAGCCAAAAGAAAGCGTCACTTCAATGCAGAACAAATCCACACCAAGAAGAAGTCCATCGATCTTGATTATCGTGTGTGGGAGAAACTGTCTTATCGCGCCAATGAGTTGGGGTGTACTTTGTCAGATGCTATCGAATACTTACTCACCGAAGCATCACGCAGCGAAAAAGCGAGTAAGACGGTGAGTAGCTTGAAAGAAGATTTAAGTAAGCTGTTAGATTAAGGGGTTTGTATGTTGTATGTGATTGTCATTGCGGCGGTCGTTATCTTTTGGTTGGTCGCCGTCGATAGACCGATTTTAAAAGCGAAGTTCGTAAACGGTAAATTAGAAAGCGAGAAAGGCCATTTCCCACCAAGCTTTCGCCACAATGTCTTAGAGATTGCGGAAAGAACGCCTTTTGATGGTGAGTTGAAAGTGTATCAACAGCGTACCGGGACTAAACTTGTGTTCTCTAAGCAAGTCCCTAAAAAGGTCCAGCAACGCATTAGAAATGTATTTCCACACCAAGGGTTTAAATCGAAATCCGGAAAGAAAGCCCATTAACGTATTGCTTTCGCATGATAATTAAAGTGCCTCGTCGTAAAACGGTCATCTAGTCTCACCACGCCACCTTGCAATAAGTAAGGTGGTAGAGGAGGTGACCACATGAAATCTTTACTAATCTTTCTCTTTTGTTTCTTTCACGCATTCTCAGCTTTTGCTGACGACGCAGAGCGTTACCCTGTAGCAAAAAAGATCAAGAAACACGTTCTTAAGCAGTTAAATAAATCTGGTGTTCAAGGTTTTTGTGACGTGTACGTACACACTAAATTTGACGATAAGTATCTGAAAGTTATCCGAGTTAACTCATCTGGTGATCATCAGGTATGTGACCAGTCAAAGAATGTGATCCCCAAAGGAAAGCGTTACAAATCCTCAATACCACACGCCATCATTCATATCCATGTCAGTAGATATTAGGCACTATAACTAATTCGCTTGAGGTAAATACAAACCACCAATTAGCCTAATAAGCAGACTTGCGCGAAAAATCTAAACTCAAATCTTCGCAGTTGAACCAACAAAAGGAGCGGGATAACGTCGGTTACTAGGATCGCCCCGGGAGAAATGTGCCAAAGAAAAGGTGCTATATTGACTTAGCTGACTCGATAAACGTCGAATTTTTTAAGGTTGTCTGCCATGGATTTGATGAAGGCGGTATCGTACTTAAAAGCGATTAATGTCTTGGTCACTCATGGGAATTAGCGTCAGTGTGGCAACTTGGACAAAAAATCGAGAGAAACAGTCAGTATTACGTACACAGACCGCGATTAAAAAGCATCGGTATCGATATCGCTTTGCCGTTCGATGTAACGAGAATCTGTCCAACGCTTAAACGTTCAGAAGTCATAGAAGTTCAATCACTTAGTATCCCAGACTGGTATCAATTACAAATAGTCGAGAAATCTAACATCATGCCGTTCAAGGCAATCGCTTAAGGAAATTAACCATGATTAAAATAGAAATCTTCTCAGAAAACGTTCCCGTAGAAACTCGCAGCACAGCAGGCAAAGAAGGTCGCCCAGGTCGAACTATTTACGAGCAAATCGCTTACGCACATTTAGGCGGTAAGTTCCCAGTAGAAATGAAGCTGACGCTAGAGAAAGACCAAGAGGAATCTACACGCCACGCAATACAAGCTACGTTGTAAATAACTTCGGAGGCTTAGAGTTGAAGCGCTTTGGGATGATATTAGACGCAATCGACGTTAACCAGAAAGACGTTAAACGTGAAATGACAGCCTAATCGACCACATAACATTAGTGCGTATTATGTATATTATGTTAAATAATCGATAAGCAAACACAGGGAGTACCACTCCCTATCCAATCTACCCATCCAACGATCTGTTCCATTAAACATAACTGAATTTACCATAAAATACCTAATAATCAGTTTGTTAATCAAAGATTTCCAAAGCTGATTATTAGTGCTGAGCCATGCTCATAATTTGTGATTTCGACAAAGAAGTCGCAAGTTTTCTCGTTCGTTCGCGTCAAATTTAACATCTCATTGGTCGAGCTATTCGCTATCAAAATGGATTGTAAGACGTCAATTATCCCAAATTTGTGCGCAGTTACATTCGAAACTTGATTGTCGCTTCTTTGGTCTTGTTGAGGTCTTGCAAGCTTAGGCTTAACGCTTCATTGACGGGAGCCTCGAGTCTCCAGTCGGTGTCACTTTCCGTAATTGTTTGCGGTGATTCTAACGGTTTTAGCAGCCAGTTTGTATTGGGCTTGGTGATGATAATCTTGTTTGCCTCAAATTTTGCGGTGAAGCGGTCGTTTTCGACAACAAATGTGCACGCGGGTTTGAGTTCGCACACCACTTCTATCGCATCTTTGTGCGTGATAGTACGCCAGAAAAACGCCGTCAGAAGCAGGGTTAACATGATGATTATTTGAGCAAAACGACCTCTTGTTAGTTTTTGGGCTGCCATTCTGTTGGGTTCTCCGTGTAACAAACTTCAAACTTTTAAAATAAAAGGCCAAAACCTGACCAAGTGTAAGGTTACTATGCTGTCATTGAATTGTTAAATGAAGTATAGTTGGCGGCTGAAAGTGCCACTTTTTTTAAAAACTGGCAAGATTATTTAACCAACTGAGATTGGCGACATTTTCTTGAGGTTTTGGGTGGCATTACGACATGTGTCGTGTTGGAAGTAAAGTGTAGTTAATTAGAAATTGGAAGCATGCAAATGAGCCAAGAAAAGCAGCTAGAACAAAACTACAACTATACAGTCGTCCGTCAGTTTACCTTAGTGACTATTCTCTGGGGTATCGTCGGCATGGCTGTTGGTGTTTTGATTGCCGCTCAATTAGTTTGGCCACAGCTAAACTTTGATACGCCGTGGTTGACGTACAGTCGCTTACGTCCTCTGCATACTAATGCGGTTATTTTTGCGTTTGGTACAAGTGCCCTATTCGCAACGTCTTATTACGTTGTACAGAGAACTTGTCAAACACGTCTATTTGGTGGCCCTCTCGTCGCCTTCACCTTCTGGGGTTGGCAGGCAATTATCCTCGCAGCCGCGATCACTCTCCCACTCGGTTTTACCTCGGGTAAAGAGTACGCGGAACTAGAATGGCCGATCGATATTGCGATCGCTGTTGTCTGGGTGGCTTACGCAGTGGTGTTCTTCGGCACACTGATTACGCGTAAAACATCACACATCTACGTGGCAAACTGGTTCTTTGGTGCGTTCATCATCACTGTCGCTGTATTGCATATTGTTAACAGCATGGCGATTCCGGTCTCTATGGGTAAGTCTTACTCTGTCTACTCCGGTGCCGTTGATGCAATGGTACAATGGTGGTACGGACACAACGCGGTAGGTTTCCTACTGACCGCTGGCTTCCTTGGCATGATGTACTACTTTGTTCCTAAGCAAGCTGAACGTCCCGTTTATTCATACCGTTTGTCGATTGTTCACTTCTGGGCATTGGTCTCGCTATACATCTGGGCAGGCCCACACCACCTTCACTACACGGCTCTGCCTGACTGGACTCAGTCTCTCGGTATGGTGATGTCTCTTGTACTGTTCGCACCTTCTTGGGGTGGCATGATCAACGGTATCATGACGCTATCTGGCGCATGGCACAAACTTCGTTATGACCCAATTTTGCGTTTCCTCATCGTCTCCCTGTCGTTCTATGGCATGTCAACGTTTGAAGGTCCGATGATGTCGATTAAGACCGTCAACGCCCTTTCCCACTACACTGACTGGACAATCGGTCACGTGCACTCAGGGGCGTTAGGTTGGGTTGCTATGGTTTCGATTGGTTCGGTTTACCACTTGGTTCCGCGTCTATTCGGTCAGCAGCGTATGTACTCTGTTGGCATGATCAACGCCCACTTCTGGCTAGCCACTATCGGTACTGTTCTTTACATCGTCGCGATGTGGATTTCGGGCGTTATGCAGGGCCTAATGTGGCGTGCAGTGAACTCAGACGGCACATTAACGTATAGTTTTGTAGAGTCTGTACAAGCGTCTTACCCGTTCTATTTTGTTCGTTTCCTAGGTGGCTTTATCTTCCTAGCAGGTATGTTCCTCATGGCATACAACACGTACAAAACCGTTACCGCGCCAAAAGATAGCCTAAAAGCTATCCCGCAACCGGCTTAAGGAGATTAAAGAATGAGTTCAAATTCTAACAATCGCCACGAACTAGTAGAACGTAATGTCGGTTTGCTTGCGATCCTGATTGTGTTTGCCATCAGTTTGGGTGCGCTGGTAGAAATCACGCCACTGATTTTCCAAAAACAGACAACGGAGCCGGTTGAAAACTTGCGTCCCTATTCTGCGTTGGAACTCGAAGGTCGTGATATTTACATTCGCGAAGGTTGTAACGTGTGCCACAGCCAGATGATTCGTCCTTTCCGTTCGGAGACAGAGCGCTACGGTCACTACTCCGTCGCGGGCGAAAGCGTTTGGGAGCATCCGTTCTTATGGGGATCTAAGCGTACAGGTCCAGATCTTGCGCGCGTTGGTGGCCGTTACTCTGACGAGTGGCACCGCGTTCACTTGATTGACCCACGCGAGTTGGTTCCTGAGTCAAACATGCCTGGTTTCCCATGGCTGGCTGACAATGAACTGGATGGTAAGGACACTGAGAAGAAATTGCGTATTTTCCGCGACCTATTCGGTGTGCCATACACAGATGAACAAATCGCAAACGCGTCTAAAGATGTAGAAGGTAAAACAGAGATGGATGCCATCATTGCTTATCTTCAGTCTCTTGGTCACGCAATGAAGTAAATAAGGGGTGACGTAATGGATATCGGTACTATTCACAGTATTTGGACCATCGTTCTGTTCGTGAGCTTTATTGGCGTTGTGTGGTGGGCTTACGGCAAAAACCGTAAAGCTCGCTTCGAAGAAGATGCCAACCTTGTCTTTGCTGACGAGATTGAACAGCCCAAAAAAGAACAGGGAGTGACTAAGCAATGACGACGTTTTGGAGTCTTTGGATAATAATCATCACGGTCGGAACACTGGTCGGCTGTGCTGCACTACTTATCTGGTGTCTTAAAGACAAAATGGGCGTAGAGGAAGGCGCTGATATGGGCCATGAATACGATGGTATTCGTGAGCTTAACAATCCTCTACCTAAATGGTGGACCTACCTTTTCATAGGTACGTTCGTGTTTGCAGCGATCTATTTAACGCTTTATCCAGGTCTTGGCAGCTTTAAAGGTGTCTTGGGTTGGCAGAGCTCGGATCAAACCGTTCGTTCGGTTGAAGAGTCAAAAGCGTCGATTGCCGCCTCTCAAGAGAACAAGCAGCTAGTACAATACGCCAAAGAGCTTGATGATGCAGATGCCTACTTTGGTGAAGCATTCAAGCGACTTGCGTATGTTGATGGCTCCTCTGATCTGCGCCCTATCCCTGCGATTGCAGCGGATGATGAAGCAGTAAAAGTGGGGCAGCGCCTGTTCTTACAAAACTGTTCGCAGTGTCACGGCTCTGACGCTCGCGGTCAAAAAGGATTCCCTAATTTGACTGACGACGCATGGCTATACGGTGGCGAGCCAGAAGCTATCGTGACCACCATCATGCAAGGCCGAATCGGTCAAATGCCTGCGTGGAAAGATGCGCTTGGCGAAGAAGGCGTGAAAGAAGTCGTGAGCTATACGCTGAGCTTGTCAGGTCGTAGCGTGAACGCGCGCGAAGCAGAAGCGGGTAAAGTACGTTTTGCGGTTTGTGCGGCTTGTCATGGTACGGACGGTAAAGGTAACCCAGCTGTGGGTGCACCGGATCTGACTGACCAAGATTGGTTGTTCGGTGGCTCGCGTGCTGAAGTGACAGAGACGGTCATGAACGGCCGCTCAGGCGTAATGCCAGCTTGGAAAGACATACTAGGTGAAGACAAAGTGCAACTTGTCGCTGCCTATGTATGGAGCCTAAGCAACTCAGAACAATAAGTTACATTTCAATTCCAGCCCCATGCTGTCAACAGATGGTAATGGGGCTGTCTTTCCTTTACAGTTAAAGCCCTGATTTCATTTTATAAATTGAGAACTTTTTTATGGAAAAGCCTTGGTATAAGCAGTTTTGGCCGTGGTTTCTAATCATCCTTCCATCGATCGTGGTGGTGTGGACTATTATAACGGTCGTTATTTTCACTCAGAACTCGGTCGACCTGGTTACTGAGGATTACTATAAAAAAGGAAAAGGGATCAACGTTGATATTTCAAAGATTAACGTTGCAAAAGAGTTAGGACTCAGCGCTCAAGTCGTCTCTGACGAAAACGCTATCGTCATCTCGCTTGATAAAGGCACTCTCGAACACTTCCCCGCAATCACCGCGATGTTTGCCCATCGCACACTGGCTGATCGCGATTTTAGCCGATTACTGACGTCTGACGCCAAAGGTCAATATCGCTTTGAGCTCGACGAGGTGCTGCAAGGCCCCTGGTTTATCGAACTGACCCCTCATGATGCACAATGGTTAATTCAAGGCCGCGTGACATTCCCTTCTGAGATGGCCATCCCTCTTTCCAACTAATTGATGTAAGCGTAGCTATGTGTAAATCGTGTTACCACTGTGGTGAAGAAGTACCAGACAACACGGATTATAAGGTGGAGATCCTCGGCGAATCTCGCGATATGTGTTGCCCAGGGTGTGAAACCGTCGCCCAAACGATTATTGATAGCGGGCTTGTGTCCTACTATCAATACCGAACAGCGCCTGCAGAAAAAGTCGAACTGGTTCCCGAGCAGCTCAAGGCACTCATTCACTATGACAACGAAGAGGTTCAATCGGAGTTTGTCAGAACCAATGAAGATCATGCAGAAGTGACATTGTCACTAGATGGTGTCTCTTGTGCTGCTTGTGCTTGGCTGATTGAGAAACAAGTTTCTACCCAATCTGGCGTTTTGTCTATTCGTGTCAACACCACGACCAATCGTGCGATACTCGCGTGGGATAAAAGCAAAACTCGACTCAGCGATCTTCTCTCGTCGATTCACCAATTGGGTTACAAAGCTGCGCCATTTGAAGCTGACCAGCAAGAAGCGGCTTACCATCAGCAAATGAAGCAGTACCTCTATCGGTTAGGTATAGCTGGCCTTGCGACCATGCAAGTCATGATGTTGGCAGTGGCGCTCTACCTTGAAGTGTTTGGCGATCTAGAACCAGAGTTTAAACACTACTTTCGCTGGGTAAGCCTTATTTTTGCCACACCGGTTATGCTCTACTCGGCGCTGCCCTTTTACCTAAATGCATGGCGTAGCTTACGCAGTAAAACTCTCGGCATGGATGTCCCCGTCTCTTTGGCGATGATTTTTGCCTACTTTGCCAGTTTGGTGGCGACCATTACAGAGCAAGGTGAAGTTTTCTTTGAATCCATTTCGATGTTTGCGTTTTTCCTTTTGGTTGGCCGCTTTCTTGAAATGCGCGCAAGACGCAAAGCCGCCGCTGCAAGTGGAAACTTGCTTAAATTAATACCTGCAATGGCCACCACGGTTCAAGGTGACCAAATTGCCGTCAGAAGCCTAAAACTTGGCGATCAAATCCGCGTGTTACCCGGTGAGCACATTCCTGCCGATGGCAAGATCATCAAAGGCCGAGTCCACATCGATGAGTCGATGTTAACGGGCGAATCCGTTCCTGTCGTGAAAAATGTCGAGGACTATGTGTACGCCGGTACCCTCAACGGCGAGGAAGCGTTTGAACTTGAGGTGACATCCAGCAAAGCGGACTCGATGATCTCGAAAATTGTACGCCTGCAAGATGAAGCACAGCTTGCGAAACCCAAAATCGCCGAGATAGCCGACGTCGTTGCGCGCTATTTTGTCGCGATTATTTTGGTGATTGCTGCGGTTACCTGGTTCTTTTGGCACCAAGCAAACCCAGACGATGCATTCTGGATCATGTTGTCAGTATTGGTCGCGACCTGTCCTTGCGCCCTCTCTCTCGCGACACCAACGGCGTTGACCTGCGCGACATCTCGCATGGGCAATTTCGGCATACTTCTGCGCAAAAGCCACGTGTTCGAAACGCTGTGTAAAGTGAACCATTTGATCATCGATAAAACCGGGACCTTAACGCATGGTGACATTGAAATTCGTCACGTGACGCTCCATGGAGATATCACTCGTGAAGAAGCGCTCTCTATGGCCGCAGCATTGGAGTCCCACGCCAATCATCCTCTGGCCCGTGCGTTTAAGCCTTATGCGGTTCAGAGCCTGGAGATTCAAGACATCGAGAACGTAATTGGTTCTGGTGTAACAGGTTCGATTGATGGTGCGATTGCGAAAATAGGCAGTGCCTCGTTTGTGATTGGTGAAGGGGCGAGTCCCTCACCTAACTGCATTTACTTATCACTGAATAACGAGCTAGTGGCCACCTTTGAATATCACGACCCGATTCGTAAGGACGCCAAGCCGTTTATTGAGCAGTTTCAGCAAGCGGGCATCAAAGTGACGCTGCTAACGGGTGATTCCCACACCAACGCGACATTGGTCGCCGAGCAAATTGGGATTGAGGATGTAGTCGCAGGAGCCAAGCCTCAAGACAAGCTCGAATTCTTAAACCACGTTGATGCGAATGACGTCACCATGATGATTGGGGATGGCATTAACGATGCCCCTACTCTCGCCGGCGCGCATCTGTCTGTCGCCATGGGTGGTGGTGCCGATGTTGCCAAAGCCTCAGCGGACATGGTGTTGCTTGGTGATCACTTGGAGCGAATCCTCGATGCGCGCAAACTTGCGCTGCAAACTCGAAAAATCATCCGAGAAAACCTCGCTTGGTCACTGGGCTATAATGTACTGATTTTGCCACTCGCTGTTGCCGGCTTGGTCGCGCCTTATTTTGCTGTGGTTGGTATGTCTGCAAGCTCAATTATTGTAGTATCAAACTCTCTGCGTTTGCTCAAAGAACAGGGTAAGTAAATGGAAAGCTTGTATATCTTAATCCCTATTGCCATCGTACTGGTTTGTGTTGCCGTAGCGGTGTTTTTGTGGGCAGTGAAAAACGAGCAGTTTGAAGATCTCGAGCGTCAAGGTCACAACATTCTGTTTGACGAAGATGAGTCTGAGCAAAAGAAACGTGAGCCATGATGATTGATTGGTTCGGCGCGTTTGTCATCGGTCTTGTCGGAGCTGGGCATTGTATGGGGATGTGTGGTGGTATCGCCTCAATGCTCACCATCGGGCAAACCTCGCCTTCACGTTGGACGTCCGTTTATTACAATCTTGGTCGATTAATCAGTTACGCACTGCTTGGTGCCATCGTCGGCGGCGCCGTGGCGTCGTTGAGCAAACTGAGCCAAATAAACAGTGTCTTGATATGGCTTCGTTTGCTGGCGGCACTTTTCATGATTTTGCTCGCGTGTTACATCGGAAAATGGTGGCACGGACTGCTGCATTTTGAAAAGCTGGGTCAGCAGCTTTGGCGTTTTATCTCTCCAGCGGGTAAATCCCTACTGCCTTTACAATCCCCCCTGCACGCCCTTCCGTTTGGCATGGTCTGGGGATGGCTACCCTGCGGACTTGTCTACTCCACATTGACTTGGTCTGCGGTGTCTGGCAGCGCGCTAAACGGCGCCTTAGTTATGTTGATGTTTGGGCTGGGAACCCTACCCGCGATGCTGGCGGTTGGCATGGGGGCTGAGGCGCTTAAGCGGATTCAAAATTCTTCAGTATTTCGTCAAATTGTTGCGTTTATGCTGTTAATCTACGGCATTTTTACCGGATATGATGCAATATCAATTTTATTAATTAGTTTATAGATACCTGTTTTTATACATTTTTTTCCGCTACCTTTTGCCGCTAATGGGTGCTAAAATATTGATGTATATCAAATAGTGAAAGGTTGTTATGATTTCTGAAAAGCCTGCAACAAAGCGAATTCAGTCCGGTGGTTGTGCGATTCACTGTCAGGACTGTAGTATCAGTCAGCTTTGTATTCCGTTCACTTTGAACGAGTCCGAACTTGACCAGCTTGACCAAATTATCGAACGAAAGAAGCCTATCCAGAAAGGCCAAGAGCTATTTAAAGCGGGTGATGAGCTTAAATCTCTTTACGCAATTCGTTCAGGAACCATTAAGAGCTACACCATTACCGAGCAAGGCGATGAACAAATTACAGCCTTTCACCTCGCCGGTGACCTTGTAGGCTTTGATGCGATTACTGGTGATTGTCACCCAAGTTTCGCTCAAGCGCTTGAGACGTCGATGGTGTGTGAGATCCCTTACGAAATCTTGGACGACCTTTCAGGTAAAATGCCTAAGTTGCGTCAGCAAATCATGCGCCTGATGAGTAATGAAATCAAAGGCGACCAAGACATGATTCTCCTGCTCTCAAAGAAGAACGCAGAAGAGCGTCTCGCTGCTTTCCTATACAACCTTTCAACTCGTTTTTCGCAGCGCGGCTTTAGCCCTCGTGAGTTCCGTTTAACCATGACTCGTGGTGATATTGGTAACTACCTGGGCTTGACGGTAGAGACAATCTCGCGTTTGCTAGGCCGTTTCCAAAAGTCTGAAATTCTCAGCGTGAAAGGGAAATACATCACCATCATCGACCACGATGCTCTGATGGATCTGGCGGGCGTTTCAAAAGAATCGTAATCAGTTCAATGATGTAGCTCTATTCTGAGCTACATCATACTTCTTTTACTTTCCGCATTGTTTTCCTAATACTCTCCTCAAAAGTAAGCTACATTAATCTTATAGCCCAACTCTACTCCAAGGAGTAATTATGAGCATTTACAATAAGATTTTAGTGGTTGCCGATATCAATAAAGAAGAACAACCCGCCCTTTCCAGAGCGATGCAGCTTGCCGCGCAGAGCCGTTCACCGAGTCGTGTGACGTTCTTTCTCTCAATCTATGACTTCTCTTATGACATGACCTCAATGCTCTCTTCCGATGAAAGAGATGCAATGCGCCGAGGGGTGATTGGTCAACGCGAGCAATGGATGCAAAAAGTCGCGCAGCCCTATTTGAATGACAACGTGGAGTTTGAAGTCAAAGTGGTGTGGCACAACCGTCCTTATGAAGCGATTATCGCCGAAGTCTTTTCCGGTGAGCACGACATCGTAATTAAAGGCACACGCAAACATGATGTCTTAGAGTCTGTGATTTTCACCCCAACCGATTGGCATTTGCTGCGTAAATGCCCTTCTCCTGTGTTGCTGGTTAAAAACGAAACGTGGCCAGAGGACGCAAGTATTCTCGCCTCCGTGCACGTGGGTTCAGAAAATGACACACACATTGGGTTAAACGATGAAATGGTTGAGCAGCTAAAAAGTTTGTCTGAGCGATTAGGCGCACGTCCGCTGCTTGTTAATGCCTATCCTGTCACACCCGCGAACATTACTATTGAACTGCCAGAGTTTGACCCGACCACCTATACCGATGCCGTTCGTGGTCACCACTTAACAGCGATGAAAGCACTGAGACAAAAACATGGTTTTGATGAAGAGCAAACCATTGTGGAGCAAGGTTTGCCAGAGGACGTTATCCCAGATGCCGCTATCAAAGAGAATGCCGCTATGGTGATTATCGGTACCACTGGACGCACCGGACTTTCCGCCGTGTTTATCGGTAATACCGCTGAACATGTGATTGATAAGATCAATTGCGATGTACTCGCCCTGAAACCCGCTGGCTATATCAGCCCACTCGATCCTAAAACAGCAATCTGATCGACATACTCTCCTTCAATAGCCTCACCCTTTGGTGGGGCTATTTTCTATCCTCTCAAAAGACTCTCACATCCGCGCGGTTTGGACCTCAAGCCGATAAATTATTTTCTGCGCTAACGCTGGCATCTGAGTGATTTATCCGTATCATACGCACTTCATTTGGATTCATGATTGATTAAGACTGCAAGCTGATGACTGAGCAAACTCAAGAGCTAACTAAAGCTCAACAATACAACTTTAATAAGCTGCAAAAGCGTATCCGCCGCAACACCGGCCAAGCCATCCAAGACTTCAATATGATTGAAGACGGTGATCGCATTATGGTTTGCTTATCCGGCGGCAAAGACAGCTTTACTATGCTTGATATTTTGATGAGTTTACAAAAGAGTGCGCCAATCAATTTCCAATTGATTGCGGTCAACCTTGATCAAAAACAGCCTGGCTTCCCTGCACACATCCTGCCAGAGTATTTAGAGTCACTTGGTGTCGAATACAAAATTGTCGAAGAGGATACATACTCTATCGTTCAAGATAAGATCCCTGAAGGCAAGACGACCTGTTCACTCTGTTCACGTTTGCGTCGTGGTATCTTGTATCGCACTGCAAAAGAGTTGGGCGCAACCAAGATTGCCCTTGGCCACCACCGTGATGACATTCTCGAAACACTCTTTTTGAATATGTTCCACGGCGGAAAAATGAAAGGCATGCCACCTAAATTGGTGTCGGATAACGGTGAGCACGTGGTGATTCGTCCGCTGGCGTACTGCCGTGAAAAAGACATCATCAAGTATGCAGATTTGCGCGGCTATCCAATTATCCCGTGTAACTTGTGCGGTTCACAGCCAAACTTGCAGCGCCAGAACATCAAACAGATGCTTAATGAGTGGGACAAACGCTTCCCTGGTCGAATCGAAAGCATGTTCCGCGCTATGCAAAATGTGGTACCTAGCCACTTGGCTGACTTTGAACTGTTCGATTTTAAATCCGTTGATAAAGACTCTGGTGTCATCAACGGTGGAGATATTGGCTTCGATAAAGAAGAGATCCCGACTCCAGAGCTTGATGAAGACGATCGTGTACAAGAGTTCGATCCTAGCCTTCAGCTCAATGTGACCAACTTGTAGTCAGGTTTAGTCGTCATAAAGAATAAGGGCCGCATCTGCGGCCCTTATTACGTTTAGGTAAAGACAAGTAGATGGCTATTTTGCCTTGGGTAAGTATGGCAACACTCGCGCAGTTTGGGTTGGGAGAGTCATCTTGCCACCCTCACCAATCTCACTTAACGCCACTTGCACTTTGCCATCCACAATCGCTTTCTCTGAGCCGTTGGAGAACTGAATCACACCATTGAGATCGTTGGGAAACTCCAACGTGACACCTTCGACATCTGGCGTGAACCAGCTAGCGAACATCCCTCCGAGATCGACAAGCATGGCATGCATTT
>NZ_JCBDGH010000026.1:0-36213 GCF_059833955.1 Vibrio sp. R15-SG3-ISO1A | reverse complement strand
ATCGTTGGTTGAGTAGAGTCAGGACTTGGGCAACGTGAATGGCTGACGGGGCGATTCGCCCGCCGAGTTTCGCTCGGATACGCTTTTTGCTCGCTTGATGTTTGGCATCGGTGGGGTAGATTGCAGGCCCACCCATCGATAACTCCAACTTCGCGCCAACACTCACCAACAACCAAGCTGGGCCGGGTAGTGGCCATTGCCTCGCTTGCTCTCTTAGTAAGAGATAAGTCGCACGGCTGCGCTGACCAAGTAGTATAAAGAGGCTATAAAAGCGCAGCGGTAACCAGTCGAGTATCGCGACAACGCGCACCGCGGGTAGCCCAAATGGATGAAAGTATTCACGAGAAGGTGACCATGCCCTCGCCAGTTCGACACACATGCGATACAAAAAGGCGCCAGTCGCACCAGAGATGCCATACCAAAATAAGACGCCAATCAGATTGCGTCCGTACGACATCGTCAATGTTTCTACGCCCGCTTTCCCAAGCCCAAGTAGCGACAACGGACGGGTTTCTCGATTGAGATAGGGACGAATAAGCAGCCGAGCTTGCTCTTTATCATTGCGAGCGAGCGCTTCAATAAAGAGGCGGCCAAAACGTTGGGTATTGCGCCACTCAATCGCCAGCAGCAAAAACGCGAGTTCAAATAGGGCGGGTTGCCAAACCAAAGGTTTGAGCGCGATTAAGACTGCCAGTGTCGGCAGTATCATTAAGCCCCATGCCAGCGTCCCAGAGATGAGGCTTTGTGAGTAGCTGGCGCGGGTATTGACCTTCTCAGCTAACTGCTCGGCAAATTTGTGCCAGAGGATTGCAGGGTGCGCCTCTCTGGGGAAAGGAAGCAGCCAATTGCAAAGCAGGGCGCCCCACATTACCAGCAGTGCGCCCCCAGCGTAGAATTGAGTGAACAGATCTTCCATGATGCTCCACTGCGCTTATTTTAGTAACTGAACCATATTGATCACCATTTCCGAAGAGCTTTGCGCAGCCAGAGGTAAAAACTCTTCAAAGCTCATCGGTGACTCTTTGTCTGCAACATCAGAGATTGCGCGGACGACAACAAAAGGCACCGCGAACTGATGACACGTCTGAGCAATGGCAGAAGCCTCCATCTCTACGGCAATGACAGATGGGAAGTGGGTACGGATAAAGGCTTGACGCTCTGCGGTGCAGACAAACGCATCGCCAGTACAAATCAGACCGCGTAGCGCGTGTTTGTCGTCCATTTTTGCTAGTGCTTGCTCAGCGACGGCCATCAATTTTTCATCCGCCGCGAACGCCGAAGGTTGGCCGGCCATTTGGCCCATTTCATAGCCAAACGCGGTCACATCGGCGTCATGGTGGCGAACTTCACTCGAAATCACGACATCACCAAGATTTAGCGATGAGTCGAACCCGCCCGCAGAGCCAGTGTTGATCACGACGTCTGGTTGATGCTCACTGATCAATAAGGTGGTGCCGACGGCCGCGGCCACTTTACCGATACCAGATTGCAGCAATACGACATCCACACCGTGAAGTTGACCTGCATAAAAGGTGCAGCCTGCCTTAGTCGTGGTTTGGACGTTGTCTAACGCGTCTTTTAGAATCGCAACTTCTTGCGCCATCGCGCCGATAATACCGATTTTCATAATGAATCCTGTTCATTTTCACTAGAATACTGTTTGCCCGACAGTTTATCAGAAAAATGCCGCAGGGCACCCTTTGTCGCCGCGGCGCTACCGCATCCACCATTGGTGCAAGCCTTGATAACCAAAATACTTATTGCACCGCCTAGTCGCATCCCCTATAATTCGCGCTCCTCGTGTCGGCTGAATCAGAGATTGGCTGGCACAAATATTAACTTACTCTTATTAGGAGAGAATGATGTCTCTGAATGCAGAAACTAAAGCAGCAATCGTTGCAGAATACGCACAATCTGAAGGCGATACAGGTTCACCAGAAGTACAAGTAGCTCTACTGACTGCTTCTATCAACCACCTACAAGGTCACTTCAAAGCGCACAAAGGCGATCACCACAGCCGTCGTGGTCTTCTACGTATGGTTTCTCGCCGTCGTAAACTACTAGACTACCTAAAAGGCAAAAATCTAGGTCGTTACCAAGATCTTATTGCTCGCCTAGGTCTACGTCGCTAATCAGCGACTGCTTAGCAGTTTGTCGAAAAAGGGGCTTTGTGCCCCTTTTTTGTTGGCTAAATTTAGCCAAACCGAATTAATCTCGCTATACTACGCCCCGCATAGTTTTGATTGGCTATTTTGCACGATCAGACTGTCACCTTTAAGCTCATAGCATTACAGTCAACCTCGTCGACCAAAAGGTCGCGGCTATTAAAAGTGAATTCGATGTCCGATGTAAACGCATCCTTGGGTACAGTTCGTTTTTACTAGTCGCGATTCGTAATGCCTTGAGTGTGAGTTAACACAATCTAAGCGCCAACATGGGCTTAGTTACAAGGAAAAACAATGTTCGAAAAACCAGTTGTTAAAACGTTCCAGTACGGTAACCACACAGTTACTCTAGAGACTGGCGTTATCGCACGTCAAGCGACGGCTGCCGTTATGGTCACTATGGACGATACCGCGGTATTCGTTTCTGTCGTAGGTAAAAAAGAAGCGGTTGAAGGTCAAGACTTCTTCCCTCTAACAGTAAACTACCAAGAGCGTACCTACGCTGCGGGTAAAATCCCAGGTGGCTTCTTCAAGCGTGAAGGTCGTCCTTCTGAAGGCGAAACACTGACGGCTCGTCTGATCGACCGTCCAATCCGTCCTCTATTCCCAGACGCATTCAAAAACGAAGTACAAGTGATTGCAACGGTTGTCTCTGTGAACCCAGACGTTCAACCTGACATCCCAACAATGATTGGTACGTCTGCAGCACTTGCTATCTCTGGTATTCCGTTCAACGGTCCTATCGGTGCAGCGCGTGTTGGTCACATCGACGGTCAACTTGTTCTTAACCCAAGCAACACTGAACTAGAAACGTCTAAGCTAGACCTAGTGGTTGCGGGTACGGAATCTGCGGTACTGATGGTTGAATCAGAAGCGGATAACCTAACTGAAGAAGAGATGCTAGCAGCGGTTGTGTTTGGTCACGATCAACAGCAAGCCGTGATCTCTGCAATCAACGAATTCAAAGCTGAAGTGGCGACACCAGCTTGGGATTGGGTTGCACCAGAAGAGAACACAGCGCTTAAAAACCGTATCGCAGAACTGGCTGAAGCGAAATTGGTTGAAGCATACCAAATCACAGAGAAGATGGCGCGTTACGACCGTATCCACGCTATCGCAGGTGAAGTGAACGAAGTGCTGCTTGCTGAAGATCCAGAAGCAAACACCAAAGAAATACACACTATCTTCCACGATCTAGAGAAGACAGTGGTTCGCCGCAGCATCATCGCGGGCAACCCACGTATCGACGGCCGTGAAAAAGATATGGTTCGTGCGCTAGACGTACGTACTGGTGTGCTTCCACGTACTCACGGCAGCGCACTATTCACTCGTGGTGAAACTCAGGCGCTAGTGACGGCGACTCTAGGTACACAGCGTGATGCTCAAATCATCGACGAGCTAACCGGTGAGCGTAAAGATCACTTCCTACTACACTACAACTTCCCTCCATACTGTGTTGGTGAAACGGGTTTTGTAGGTTCTCCTAAGCGTCGTGAAATCGGCCACGGTAAACTGGCTAAACGCGGTATTGCAGCTGTTATGCCTTCTGTTGATGAATTCCCATACACAGTACGTGTGGTATCGGAAATCACGGAATCTAACGGTTCTTCTTCAATGGCTTCGGTATGTGGTACTTCTCTTGCTCTTATGGACGCAGGTGTGCCAATCAAGTCTTCTGTTGCGGGTATCGCAATGGGTCTTGTTAAAGAAGGCGACGACTTTGTTGTTCTTTCTGACATCCTTGGTGACGAAGACCACCTAGGTGACATGGACTTTAAAGTAGCGGGTACTAACACGGGTATCACTGCACTTCAAATGGACATCAAGATCGAAGGTATCACTAAAGAGATCATGCAAATTGCGCTTAACCAAGCTCAAGGTGCGCGTAAGCACATCCTATCTGTAATGGATGAAGCTATCTCTGGTGCTCGTGATGATATCTCTGAATTCGCTCCTCGCATTCACACCATGAAGATCAGCGCAGAGAAGATCAAAGACGTGATCGGTAAAGGTGGTGCAGTTATCCGTGCTCTAACTGAAGAGACTGGTACAACTATCGAAATCGAAGACGACGGTACTATCAAGATTGCAGCAACGGAAGGCGCGGCAGCGAAAGAAGCTATCCGCCGCATCGAAGAGATCACGGCTGAAGTTGAAGTGGGCCGTATCTACACAGGTAAAGTGGCTCGTCTTGCAGATTTTGGTGCTTTCGTTACTATCCTGCCGGGTAAAGATGGTCTAGTACACATCTCTCAAATTGCTGATAAGCGTGTAGAGAAAGTGTCTGACTACCTTGCTGAAGGTCAAGAAGTTCAAGTGAAAGTGCTTGAGATTGACCGTCAAGGCCGCGTTCGTCTAAGCATGAAAGAAGCGGTAGAGAAAACGGAAGAAGCGGCAGAAGAGAAGCCAGCGTCTGACGCATAATCGAGTTTGCCGCCTAAGGGTGTAAATTAGATTATTACTCTAAAAGCATGTTATAAAGGGAGCATTACGCTCCCTTTATTATTTTCAGGGATTTCGCTAAGCCTCGCTTAGCTACAGGAGTATCTATTTGTGAAATGGTTTCAAACCGCAACTCTAGGCCTGACCCTTCTCATTACCGCAGGCTGTGCCACTCAGTCTCACCAAAATGCGGAGTGGCTCTACCCTCCCATGGCTGTTCCTCTGCAAGCCAGTGTTCAACAGGAAGTGCAAATAGCGCGTTTGAGTCAGTTACTGCAACGTACGGATCTGAATGATGATGTGCGGGCGAAGATGCTTTATGAGCGTGGAAACTACTATGACAGTGTTGGTCTGCGTGACTTAGCTCGACTCGATTTCAATCAGTCTTTATCACTCAATCCCGCGCAGCCCGATCTGTTTAACCTGCTTGGCGTCTACTTTACCCAAATTGGTGAATTCGACGCAGCGTACGATGCGTTCGATTCGACGTTAGAGCTCGATCCTGAGAACTCTTATGCGGCGCGCAATCGAGCTATTGCCTTGTACTATGGCGATCGACTTGATCTTGCGCTTGAAGATATGAACAAGCATTTTTCCGAGGATCCGAGCGATCCGTTTCGCGCGCTGTGGCTCTACATCATTGAAGCGGAGCGCGCACCAGAGCAAGCCCGCACGACCTTGCTTGAGCGTTATCATGACCGAGATGAGCAGTGGGGATGGGTGCTGGTGGCGATCACGTTAGGTGAAGTGTCGGAGCAGCAAGCGTTTAAAGCGATCTTGGCGGGAACCCGTGATAACACGTTGCTGGCTCAGCGTCTCACTGAAGCGTACTTCTACCTAGGCAAGCGTTATCAAAGCGAAGGGGATTTCGCTAGCGCGATCTCTTTATATAAGCTCGCGATCTCCTTCAATGTGTATGAGTATGTCGAACACCGTTACTCTTTCTTGGAGCTGAGCCGGATTTACAACCAAGTGAAAGCGGAACAGCTCGCCAAAGCGAAGCAGCAAGCCATAGAGGCCACTCAATAACGAATAAAGCCATCGCAATGCGATGGCTTTATTCATGGTGTGATAGGAGATTAGCAACCTGAGGTCACGGTTTGATAGACCGGAGGGGTATTGGCATCACTGGCTTGAGTGTACTGGAAGTAGCAGTTGTCATCTTTACTTTGCCCGTCATCATCAAAGTCATAGCCGATGTAGGTCTCAGAGATTCCTTCGTACTCAATCACGAAACTCTCATCAAGCACGATGCGTTTTTCAATATCGGTATTGTCGAGATAATTCCACTTCAGACGGATGTCAAACTCGCCATTGCCATCGAGATCGATGTCCAATAAATCATCTCGATTCGGTACTGCTTGAGTAGAGTAACTTGGCATCTGAGATTTCATATTGATGAGGTTGTTAGCGGTTTCAACACTGACTTCGATCTGTTCCAATACGCGGATACGGCTGTCTGTCCAAAGGTTCAACATCTTAGGCAGTGCCGCCACTGCCAATATACCGAGAATGATAATCACAGTGACCAACTCAATAAGAGTAAAGCCTTCCTGTGCACCTCTACCATTACCAAACTGCATTAAAAACCTTGTATCATCACTACAACTTATCGCACCACTATATCGTTATCGGTAGCGATTTTCAGCTGTGAAGTGATGCAAAGGTGATGGCTATCTACACGTTAAGTGATGTTTTTCACTTCAAGCCCAGCAATTTGATGCCAGTAGCCATTACATTGGCGATCGTGCAACGTCTGAGGTTTTTGACCTTGTTCATTGGCTTTAAACTCTCTGACGTACGAAAAGGTTTCTAATCCGAGTGGGCTTAAGCGCACCACATCGACCAAGCCTTGCATGCTTGGCAGGTCATTGACCAAGTTATAGCAATAACCAGATTGCGTTTGAATGCCATTGAGATTGAAGACCTCTTGCCCCTCCTGGCTGCGTACCTTGAGACCCGTCGGGTATTTGATGCAGCACGTTTCACAGTCATCCTTGGCGCGGTTTTCCGCACGTGCGGTAAAACAGCGCGCTGAATAGGCCAAAGGCAGGTAACCGTGGCTGAACACTTCAACATCAAATTGTCCGCGAATGCTTAGCTCCTCACATTGCGATAAGGTGTTTGAGAGCCACTCTCGCGAGAGCTCAACGGGCATGCACCAGCGGATCATCCCTTGTTTAAGGAACAGCTTTAACGTGTGGGCGTTGTAAGCATTGACCGCAGGGCCGACCACAAAAGGCACTTTGTGTTGTGAGGCGAGCTGAATCGCGGAGACATCATTCGCTTCAATAGCGAAGTCGCCATTGTCGATGTACTTTTTCATCACGTTGACTTCACTCGGCGCTTCAAGCAGTGCCATGGTGGAAAGCACCACCTGTTTACCTGCTTGGCTCAGCTCTTGCGCCAAGCCAAACCAGTGGCTAGGTTTCATCTCACGTCGTTTAGAGCAGACGCTTTCGCCTAAGTAGAGAATATCCGCATCGCTCTGCTTCGCTTGTTGATAAAAGTCTTCAACGTTCTGCTTTGGCCAGAAGTAGAGTAAGGGGCCAAGGGCGTATTTCATCGTGTTTTCCATATCAGTCTCTACTGCCATTTACGGTGGTATGCACCCAGTGTGGTTTGTGTTCCTTCGGAAACATTCGCAAGGGCTGCATCCCACTGCGGTTCCACCTGATACTGCTCTGGCGCGGATTGGTAGCGGTCAATTGCAGCGCGCCATGTTCGCGTGACTTGCTCGACGTACGCCGGGCTGCGCTGGCGTCCTTCAATTTTGACCGAAGCCACATTTGCCGCAAACAACTCAGGTAGCATAGACAAAGTATTCAAGCTGGTCGGCTCTTCAAGGGCGTGATAGCGCTTGTGTTCTCCTGCGATCTCTGCGTCAAAACGCCCTTTGCACAGGGTAGGGTAGCCAGCGTTTTCGCCCGCTTGATAGCGATCGATGAGGATATCATTGAGGCGTGATTCCAATCCTTGCTCGGTCTCTTGCCAGCGGACGTATTTCGCGGGCGAGCAGGCACCAACGGTATTGGGGGACTCTCCTGTCATGTATGAGGAGAGGTAGCAACGACCTTCCGACATGATGCACAAACTGCCAAAGGCAAACACTTCCAGCTCGACATCTGAGGTGATATTGCGAGACAGCTGTTTTACCTGATGAATTGAGAGAACACGCGGCAGCACGACACGTTTGACGTTGAAGTTCTGTTGGTAGAATTCGATTGCGGCGACATTGGTGGCTGAAGCTTGGACCGACAAGTGCAGCTCAAGATTTGGGTATCGATTGGCGGCGTAATCGAGCACCGCAATGTCTGCAACGATCAAGGCGTCCACGCCTAAATCGGCTGCACGATCGACGGCGTTGGTCCAGCGTTCAAACCCATTTGGATGAGCAAAGGTATTCAACGCAATATGAATTTTTTTGTTGTGGTCATGAACGTAGTCGACCGCTTTGTCGAGCTTCTTACCTTGAAAGTTGAGGCCTGCGAAGTGACGAGCATTGGTGTCATCTTTAAAGCCGATGTAGACCGCGTCAGCACCGCAATCAATCGCGGTTTTCAAAGCAGGAAGATTGCCTGCTGGGCATAGGAGTTCCATTGCACATTACCCGTTCTTAATCCGCCACGTCCAAGGAGTGGGCGAAGAGGTGTCAAAGTATGCTGGGCATTTTATGAAGGTTTATGAATAGCAAATTTGATGTGAGGCAGGTTTGAGCGAATTCGCTCTGAAAATAATCACTTAGTGGTAAAAAAATACCGCAGGGTTAATTCTTGTGGCGGCGGTTTTGCGCGAACAGCTCTTCAATGTCCTGTTTCGGTTGAGGGCGGTGAAAGTGGAAACCCTGAATCGAATGACAATTGAGATTAGAGAGCAAGGTCGCTTGCTGTTGGGTTTCTACCCCTTCGGCCACCACGGTTAAGTTCAACGATTTACCGAGATTTATGATGTTCTCGATGACGGTGATCTGCTTAGGTAGCGTGTCGATGTCGGTGATAAAGGCACGGTCTATTTTGAGCTCATCAATCGGAAAGCGTGCCAAATAAGAGAGTGACGAGTAGCCGGTACCGAAGTCATCAATCGACAAGGAAAAACCGAGCTTTTTGATCGCGTTGAGCATCTGTAGCGTGTGCTCGCTGTCACTCATAACGGCGCTTTCAGTCAACTCAAAGGTGATGCAGTTAGGGTCCAGCTCAGTGGTACGCAAGAGCTTTTCCATGTAGTCGATAAGCTTAGGGTTGCCAAACTGCTCGGGTGACAAGTTGATGGCGACACGTCCCGGCAAGATGCCTTGCAGCTTCCAGCGTTTGACAGTATTGAACACATCACGCATCACCACGCGTCCAAGGTGCTCAATCAATCCAGCGCGCTCGGCCACCGGAATAAAGGCGCCCGGGCTGATGTAGCCTTCAACGGGATGTTTCCAACGGATCAGTGCCTCAGCGCCATTGATACTAAAATCGCGCGCGTTCACTTTCGGCTGATACCAGACCTCTAACCCGTTTTGCTGGAGCGCTTTTTGCAGCTCAATTTCGAGCCAAAGGCGCATCCGCGCTTCTTTGTTCATTTGATCGTTGAATTTGATCAAACGATTTCGGCCGCGATCTTTCGCTTCGTACATCGCGGTGTCTGCATTTTGCAATAAAATGCGTGCGTCGTTGCCATCGCCTGGATACGCAACACTGCCGATAGAGCAGGCTAAGCGCTTACTAAAGTGGTGCAAATCAAAAGGTTGGTTAATCAGCGAGATAATACGCTCAGAGAGCATCTCGGCCATGCGGTTGTTTTCTGGCTCGGGCAGAATAAGGCCAAATTCATCACCGCCCAGATGCCCCAAAATCGCTTGGGGAGGCAAGAGACGTTTGAGTCTTGATGAGACTTCTTTGATCACTTTGTCACCGATGTGATGACCCAGTGAGTCATTGATATTTTTAAAGTTATCAATGTCTAGATAGAGCATAATCAACGGCGTTTCGTTGTGAATCAGTTGCTCAAGGCGCTTGGTAAACCCAAAGCGGTTGTAGAGACCGGTTAGTGAGTCGAGGTGCGCATCCTCTTTATTGGTTGGTGAGAGTGTTTTGTTACTCACTTCGGCGTCTTGAATCAGCACGATTTGGGTGTTGCCACCAAGCAGTTTGGTTGCGCCTGCGTGCAGCTGGACTTTACGCTCAAAACCACAGCGCGGCCCGGTTAAACAGACCAAAGGCGCTTTGACGATCTGGTTTTCTAGCGATTTGGCAAAGACGGTCTTGGTTTTCTCGTCGACAAACAGGCGAGAGAAGCTTTCGCCCAGCAGTTCTTGAATCATCTCAAAACCGAGTAGACGCAGCGCTGCGGGATTGGCCGACAGAATGCAGTCGTCTTCGACCAGCAATAACCCATCTGGCAATATCGTGGTTAAGGTACTGAATTTACCTTCTGACTCTTCGAGAGAGCGAACCAAAATTTGTTTTTCAGAGGTATCGATGGCATGAAAGACGATATGTTCGACTTGGCCTTCAGTCTCAACAGGAGTCAGACTAAAATGAACGCTGGTTTCGAGGTCGATGTCATCAAGGGTGATTTCTGCCTCTAACGTTTCGCCATTAAACGCCCGCTCATAATAGGGTTTGAGCTGTTGGTAGAACTGTTTACCAAGAATTTCGCTGTCGCACATTCCGACCATTTCCGCAGGCGTGAGGCCAGAAAGGTCGCAGTAACGCCCATTCACCAAAGCATAGTGATGTTGGTTATCTAAGATCGCAAAAAAAAACGGACTCTTCGCCGTTATTTTTGTAAACCAATGCTGAAGTTGTTGCGAGAGCATCAAGTTTGTACCAGTTCTCCGAGGATTCTTCTTAGTAAGCGGCATATTTACTAAGACGTCAATACAACTATAACGACCTTTGTGACGTGATGACAAGGAAGAGAAGGATAAAGACTGTTTTTTGATAAATAACAGGATTTCTCTCAGTGACATCCACTATGATGGCGAGTTGTGTTTGACAAATTAACGGATCATCAGCGTGATTAACAAGATTCGCACTCAGCTAGTTCGTAATGCCGCATCAATTTTGCGATCTCCAATCCACTTCTTGCCTCATTTTGTTCAAAAAAGAGCCTTGTTGGATGGCCTGAACACGGTGTTTAAAGAAGCCCTCGAAGACGGCGATTTTGACTTCTTGCAAGACAAATGGCTTAAAGTCGCGATCAAAGATCTCGATCTCTGCTGGTTCATCAGTTATCAAGATGAACAGCTGCAGGTTGCTGATACTCCGATGACCGCCGACGTGACCTTCAGTGGCAACCTCAATGATTTGGTGTTGATTGCAGGTCGCAAAGAAGATCCAGATACGCTCTTTTTCCAACGCCGTCTCTCTATTGAAGGGGATACCGAGCTTGGTCTGGAAGTCAAAAACTTGATGGACAGTGTCGATCTCACGCTTTTACCTAAACCCTTGCAAATGTGCATGAATCAACTGGCCGACTTTGTTCAGAAAGGCGTACAATCTGAGACCTTAAACAAAGAGGTTGTCCATGCTTATTCGAACTGAAGCGCCCGCTGATATTCTGTCGGTCGAAAAATTACTCCAAACCACTTTTGACACTGACGCTGAAGCCAACTTGGTGATGAGCCTGCGAGAAAACGGCAATCGCACTTTGTCTTTGGTCGCGTGCAACGATGAGGGTGACGTCGTCGGCTACGTGTTGTTTAGTCCAGTAACCGTTAATGGTGAAGAGAAAAACTGGCAAGGGCTCGCGCCGTTAGCGGTAGCGAACGCGTATCGCAATCAGGGGATCGCGGCACAGTTGGTTGAAGAAGGGCTCGCGTCACTGCATGAGTTTGGTTATCCCGCCTGTGTGGTCTTGGGCGATCCAAACTATTATGGCCGTTTTGGCTTCGAGTCAGCGGAGAAGCATCAGTTGCATTGCCGTTGGGAAGTGCCGGCTGGCGCGTTTCAAGTCATAGAGTTAGCAGCAGGTGAAGTGCAAGGTGCACAGGGCTTGGTGGATTACAGTCCGGAGTTTACCGCCCTCTAAGTGGCGGTTTGAACAAGATTTATCCACGAAAAGCTTGGTTTTGTCCTTTTTTTAAGCGTTCGACACGATAAAGCCAATTTTTTCAAAAATACCACTTGTCAGCGTTATGTCGTTTCGCTAGTATTGCTCCGCCTTCAACGAGGAGGTCGCTAGCCTTGTTCAGGACGACTCCTAGAACGGCGCTGGCTCAACAATTTGGAACATAGGTGGAAAGCATGTTTACCGTTCTACTTGTGATTTACCTGTTGGCAGCGGTTGGTGTAATCGGCCTCGTGCTGATTCAACAAGGTAAAGGCGCAGATATGGGAGCCTCATTCGGTGCAGGCGCATCAAACACAGTGTTTGGCGCAAGCGGCTCAGGAAATTTCCTAACCCGAATGACTGCAATTTTTGCAACAGTATTTTTCGTTATCAGCCTAGTGCTTGGCAACATGTCGACACACAAGACAGAGTCTCAGTGGGTTGACCCAACACAAGGTCAAGTGATTCAAGCTGGTGACGTGAGTGAAGTTCCTGCCCCTACAACGGGTGACGAAATTCCTCAATAAGCGATAGCTCGCTTAAGTAAGATTTATGCCGAGATGGTGAAATTGGTAGACACGCTAGCATGAGGTGCTAGTGCCTTTGGTGTGAGGGTTCGAGTCCCTCTCTCGGCACCATTATTTACAAACTTGTAAAACACCTTGGAGAGCGTATAATGCTCGACAAGTCGGACGCGGGGTGGAGCAGCTTGGTAGCTCGTCGGGCTCATAACCCGAAGGTCGTCGGTTCAAATCCGGCCCCCGCAACCAATTCCTATATTGAGATTTGACCAGTTCTTATCTGATGAAAAGTAGGATGTTGCAAGTTTTCGCAGACTTGATTATGTCGAATAGTCACTGCGAGTTAAATGATGAAATACATCGTTTAACGTATCAGGGTCCAGCAACAAAAAACCCCGACTATATCGGGGTTTTTTGTTATCTGAACTTTTTAAAAGTTCAGAGCTTGCTTGGAATTTAAATTGGGCTCTGAGCCCTTTTTTTGTTTCTGGAGTGGTTTAAATGACTGGTTTAGAAAGACAACTTACTGAAATGCTTGAAGCTCCTGTAGCAGCATCAGGTTATGAGTTAGTTGGATTAGAATTTATTCGCGCAGGCGAACACTCAACGTTGCGTATTTTTATTGACCATGAAAATGGCATTACCGTCGATGACTGTGCAGAAGTGAGTCGTCAGGTCAGTGCGGTGATGGACGTTGAGGATCCAATCACAGTGGCTTACAACCTAGAAGTGTCTTCACCAGGTTTAGAAAGACCACTTTTCAAAGCGGCACATTATGAGCAATTTATTGGTCACGAGGTCAGCATCGTTTTGAAAATGGCTGTCGGTAACCGTCGTAAGTGGAAAGGTGTTATCCACTCTGTCGAAGGTGAAACAGTGACGATTACTGTGGATGGCAACGATGAAGAGTTTGCATTAAGCAACATTTCAAAAGCTAACCTGATCCCTAAATTTTAAGCGAAGTCTTAGAGGCTATTTAAAATGAGTAAAGAAATTTTAGCGGTAGCAGAAGCGGTATCGAACGAAAAAGCGGTACCTCGTGAGCGTATTTTTGAAGCATTAGAAATCGCACTCGCTACCTCGACTAAGAAAAAGTACGAAATCGAAATCGAGGTTCGCGTAGCTATCGACCGTAAAACCGGTGAGTTTGATACTTTCCGCCGTTGGTTAGTGGTGGAAGAGGTTGAGCATCCAACGAAAGAGATCTCACTAGAGGCGGCACAATTCGAAGATCCTGAGCTGCAAGTTGGCGATTACGTAGAAGACGAAATCGAATCGGTGACGTTTGACCGTATTACGACGCAAACTGCGAAGCAAGTGATTGTTCAGAAAGTTCGCGAAGCAGAGCGCGCACAGATCGTTGAACAGTTCATCGACAACGAAGGTGAGCTTGTGACTGGCGTGGTGAAGAAAGTAAACCGCGACACCATCATTCTTGATCTGGGTAACAACGCGGAAGCGGTTATTCTGCGTGATGACCAATTACCACGTGAGAACTTCCGTCCAGGTGACCGTGTACGTGGCCTACTGTACCGCGTCGCGCCAGAAGCGCGTGGCTTCCAGCTATTCATCACACGCTCTAAGCCAGAAATGTTGGCAGAACTTTTCCGTGTTGAAGTGCCAGAAATCGCAGAAGAAATCATCGAACTGAAAGGTGCTGCGCGTGATCCTGGTTCTCGTGCAAAAATTGCTGTGAAGACCAACGATAAGCGTATTGACCCTGTCGGTGCCTGTGTGGGTATGCGCGGTGCGCGTGTTCAAGCAGTATCCGGTGAGCTTGGCGGTGAGCGTATTGATATCGTGCTTTGGGATGATAACCCAGCGCAGTTCGTGATCAACGCTATGGCGCCGGCTGATGTCGCTTCCATCATTGTTGATGAAGATACGCACTCAATGGACATCGCGGTCGAAGCGGACAACCTAGCTCAGGCGATTGGCCGTAACGGTCAAAACGTTCGTCTTGCCTCTCAGCTAACGGGTTGGGAACTGAACGTGATGACGGTTGAAGATCTTCAGAAGAAACACGCTGAAGAGTCACAAGCGTCTATCGAAAACTTTATGAAGTACCTAGATATTGAAGAAGACTTTGCTCAACTGCTTGTTGAAGAAGGCTTCTCGACTCTAGAAGAGATCGCTTACGTACCCGTAAACGAGCTACTAGAGGTTGATGGTTTGGATGAAGATCTTGTTGAAGAGCTACGTAGCCGTGCCAAAGAAGCATTGACCACGATCGCCCTAGCACAAGAAGAATCGTTTGAAGGTCTAGAGCCTGCAGAAGATTTACTAGGTCTTGAAGGCCTAGAACGCGAAATGGCATTTAAACTGGCAGCAAAAGGTGTCTCCACATTGGAAGATCTTGCTGACCAGGGTATTGATGACCTAGAAGGTATTGAAGGCCTAACTGAAGAGCGTGCGGGCGAGCTGATCATGGCAGCACGTAACATCTGTTGGTTCGGCGAAGAAGCATAATTTCCCAGCAAGGAGGAGCGGCATGACGCAAATTACCGTTAAAGCACTAAGTGAAGAAATTGGTACGCCAGTAGACCGCCTATTAGAGCAACTTGCTGACGCAGGAATGAAAAAAGCGAGCACAGATCAAGTCACAGAAGATGAAAAACAGAAACTGCTGACTCATCTGAAAAAAGCGCACGGCGACACCAATGGTGATGCTGAGCCAACTCGCTTAACCCTGCAACGTAAAACTCGCAGCACACTGAGTGTTAATGCGGGTGGCGGCAAAAGCAAAGAAGTCAACGTTGTGACTCGTAAGAAACGTACTTACGTTAAAGCGAGCACAATTGAAGATGAAGCGAAACGTGAGGCTGAAGAAGCCGCTCAACGTGAAGCTGAAGAAGCGGCAAAACGCGAAGCTGAAGAAGCAGCAAAACGTGAAGCCGAAGAAGCAGCAAAACGTGCAGCAGAAGAAGCAGCAAAACGCGAAGCGGAAGAAAAAGCGAAACGTGAGGCAGAAGAGAAAGCCAAACGTGACGCTACCGAGAAGGCGAAACGTCAATCTGGACAACAGAACGAACGTAGCGCTGAAGAGAAATCTAAGCAAGAAGCAGCGCGAAAAGAGGCCGACGAGCTTAAACGTCGTCAGGAAGAAGAAGCTAAGCGTAAGGCTGAAGAGGAAAGTCAGCGCCAGCTTGAAGAAGCTCGCGAATTGGCTGAGAAGAATAAAGAGCGTTGGTCTGCTGCTGAAAAGAAAAAGGGTGATATGGAAAATACAGATTACCATGTAACGACTTCAACCTACGCACGTGAAGCCGAAGATGAAGCAGATCGCCGTGAAGAAGCGGGTCGTCGTCGCAAGAAGAAGAAACTCTCTAGCAAAAACGATGATCAAGAACGCAACGCTCGCCCTGGACGTGGTAAAGGCCGCGCGAAAGGTCGTCTAGCGAAGCCTTCTTCTATGCAACAAGCGTTCGACAAGACCGCTGCGGTTGCAAAAGCGGACGTTGTGATTGGTGAAACCATCGTGGTTTCTGAACTGGCAAACAAGATGTCAGTGAAAGCAACAGAAGTGATTAAAGCGATGATGAAGATGGGCGCAATGGCGACCATCAACCAAGTGATTGACCAAGAAACAGCGCAATTGATCGCTGAAGAAATGGGTCACAAGGTCGTGTTGCGTAAAGAGAATGAGCTTGAAGAAGCGGTTCTAAACGATCGTGATAGCCATGCTGAAGCGACACCTCGTGCGCCAGTTGTGACCATCATGGGTCACGTTGACCACGGTAAAACATCGACGCTTGACTACATCCGTCGTACACACGTGGCTTCAGGCGAAGCGGGTGGTATTACCCAGCACATCGGCGCTTACCACGTAGAAACTGAAAACGGTATGATTACCTTCCTTGATACTCCTGGACACGCGGCGTTTACCGCAATGCGTGCTCGTGGTGCTCAAGCGACGGATATCGTTGTTCTTGTGGTTGCAGCAGACGATGGTGTAATGCCACAAACGGTTGAGGCTATCCAGCACGCGAAAGCGGCAGAAGTACCTCTGATCGTTGCAGTGAACAAGATCGATAAAGAAGATGCGAACCCAGATAACGTTAAGAATGAGCTTGCTCAGTACGACGTTATTCCTGAGGAGTGGGGCGGTGAGAACATGTTCGTTCACATCTCTGCGAAACAGGGTACCAACATCGACGGTCTTCTAGAAGCGATCCTTCTTCAGTCTGAAGTTCTTGAACTTACAGCTGTGAAAGAAGGCATGGCGTCTGGTGTTGTGGTTGAATCGCGTCTAGATAAAGGTCGCGGTCCAGTGGCTACAGTACTGGTTCAATCAGGTACGCTAAACAAGGGCGACATCGTTCTTTGTGGTCAAGAATACGGCCGTGTTCGTGCAATGCGCGACGAGCTAGGTCACGAGATCACAGAAGCTGGTCCATCTATCCCTGTAGAGATCTTGGGTCTTTCTGGTGTGCCTTCTTCAGGTGACGAAGCTACGGTTGTCCGTGATGAGCGTAAAGCACGTGAAGTCGCTAACTACCGCGCTGGTAAGTTCCGTGAAGTGAAACTGGCTCGTCAGCAGAAATCCAAACTTGAGAACATGTTCTCTAACATGGCTGCAGGTGAAGTGGCTGAGCTGAACGTTGTACTAAAAGCGGACGTACAGGGCTCGGTTGAAGCAATCGCAGACTCACTACTGAAACTTTCTACTGACGAAGTGAAAGTGAACATCGTGGGTTCTGGTGTGGGTGGTATCACTGAGACAGATGCAGTACTTGCTGAAGCGTCTAACGCCATCATTCTCGGCTTTAACGTACGTGCGGATGCATCAGCTCGTCGTGCGATTGAAGCGGCAAGTGTTGACCTACGTTACTACTCAATCATTTACCAATTGATTGACGAAGTGAAACAAGCAATGGGTGGTATGCTTGCTCCAGAATTCAAGCAAGAGATCATTGGTCTTGCTGAAGTACGTGACGTATTTAAGTCACCGAAACTGGGCGCAATCGCTGGTTGTATGGTCACGGAAGGCGTGATCAAGCGTAACAACCCAATCCGCGTACTACGCGAAAACGTTGTTATCTACGAAGGTGAGCTTGAGTCCCTACGTCGCTTTAAAGATGACGTTCAAGAAGTTAAGAACGGCTACGAATGTGGTATCGGCGTTAAGAACTACAATGATGTTCGCGTCGGTGACCAAATCGAAGTCTTCGAAACAGTGGAAATCAAACGTACACTGGACTAATTGACTAACATTACTCTCAAAGGTCGAAAGACGAGAGCAATGGGTTGTTGAATACACCATGGGGGGCTGGCTTGACCATCCCCCCATTCTTTCTAATGTGAGAAAAGAGATGTCAAAAGAATTTAGCCGTACTCAGCGCGTTGCGCAGCAGTTACAAAAAGAATTGGCGATGATCCTCCAGCGTGAAGTTCGTGACTCACGTCTGGGCATGGTGACCATTTCCGATGTCGAAGTGTCACGTGATTTGGCCTACGCCAAAGTGTTTGTCACTTTCCTATGTGTTGGCGAGCAAACCCCAGAATCATGTCTGGCGGCACTGCGTGAGCACGAAGTACACATCCGTATGATGCTGGGTAAGCGTATTCGTCTGCGTCTGACACCAGAAATCCGCTTCCATTACGACAACACCTTAGTTGAAGGTATGCGCATGTCGAACCTCGTTAGTGAGGTGATTAGCCAAGACAAACGCAAACAACACGACGCAGGTCGTGATGAAGAGGAAGAGAACTAATGGCACGTCGTCGTAAAGGTCGTCCTATTGATGGTGTGATCCTATTGGATAAACCCACTGGGATTTCATCCAACGACGCACTGCAAAAGGTCAAACGCATCTACTTTGCGGAGAAAGCGGGCCATACCGGGGCACTCGATCCTCTGGCAACCGGCATGCTGCCGATTTGTTTGGGCGAAGCGACCAAGTTTTCTCAGTTCTTGCTCGATTCGGACAAGCGATACCGAGTGATTGCCAAGCTGGGCGAGCGAACCAACACCTCCGATTCAGACGGAGAAGTGGTCGAAACGCGTCCTGTGAATGTGGATCTCCCTACGCTCGAAGCATGTATCGACAAGTTCCGCGGGGAATCAGACCAAGTACCGTCAATGTTCTCGGCCCTGAAATATCAGGGTAAGCCGCTGTATGAGTATGCTCGTCAAGGCATTGAAGTTCCTCGTGAAGCGCGCAAGATCACCGTGTACGAGATTATCCTCCACCGCTTCGAAGGCGATGAAGTCGAGATGGAAATACACTGCTCGAAAGGCACTTATATCCGCACTATCGTAGACGATCTTGGCGAAATGCTCGGTTGTGGCGCGCATGTGACCATGCTGCGTCGCACGGCGGTCGCGAACTACCCGTACGAGAATATGGTGACGCTAGAGCACCTTAATGAGCTTCTTGAACAAGCGCATCGTGAAGAGCGCGCGCCGCGTGAGTTACTTGACCCGCTGTTGCTCCCTATGGACACCGCTGTTGAAGATCTGCCTGAGGTGAACTTGATTCCTGAATTGGCCGATCTCGTCATGCATGGTCAGCCTGTGCAAGTTTTCGGCGCTCCGACCGAGGGTACGGTTCGCCTGACGAAAGGTGAAGAGAAGTGTTTTATCGGCGTTGGTGAAATGAACGACGACGGTAAGATTGCGCCAAAGCGTCTCGTCGTATTCAGAGACCCGGTTTAATACCGATATAAGCCTCTCTCAACAATAAAAAACCGAAGCACTATCAGCGCTTCGGTTTTTTATTTTAAGCGTCTGGTTACTCTATGAGCCCTTCGGCTTTCAGAATGTCGCGAAGTTGCTCTGCGCGTTTGCGATTGACGCCAAAATCAGAGTAACCCACACGCGACTCTGAGCGCACCATTAGCACTCCGTCAGTCATTTTTAGCTCCAAGTCATCGACGAAACGCAGGATTTTTGAGGTGCACTCAATACGTAAGTAACCTTCATCGCTAACCGCGGTTTTGGCGCCGGGTAATTGCAGGGCGGCGCGCTCAATCGCATCGATGTTGGCCTCTTTAGTCAGAATAAAGGGTGCGAGAGAAAACTTCTCTCGCGTATCCTGAGTAGAGACACAATTAGGTTTGTCACCACAGGGCTCGGCGCTTCTGTCTGTCATTGTCGTCACTCCTTGGCTGCAACCCGCGAGAGCGATGGATGCGAGTAGCAGAGTGGCTAGGGTTCGCCATTGGGGTTTCATTGGTTCTCCTTACTGAGAGGGGGCTTCACTGACTTTAAGAAGGTTATACTTCTAGAAAGTCTAAGATACCTTCTGCCGCTTTGCGTCCTTCATCGATGGCCGTGACTACAAGATCGGAGCCGCGCACAGCATCACCACCGGCAAAAATCTTTTCGTTACTGGTCTGGTAACGGTAAGTTTGTTCAGATGCCGCTTTAATTCGGCCCCACTGATCCAGCTCTACACCATAAGGTTCTAACCAGCTCATTTGGTGCGGCTGGAAACCAAACGCCATAATGACTGCATCGGCAGCCAGTACGTGTTCGCTACCTTCGACCGGCTCTGGGCGGCGGCGCCCAGCAGCATCTGGTTCACCCAATGCCGTTTTGACCACCTTGACCCCAGTGACCTGACCGCTTGCGTTGACTTCTAACCCCAAAGGCTGAAGGTTAAACATAAAATCTACCCCTTCTTCTTTAGCGTTTTTCACTTCGCGCCTTGAGCCGGGCATGTTCTCTTCATCACGGCGGTAAGCACAAATCACGTTTGCAGCACCTTGGCGGATAGAGGTGCGCACACAGTCCATCGCGGTGTCTCCCCCACCTAGGACGACGACATTTTTCCCTGCCATATCAATAAACGGTTTGTCGTCTTTAAGGTCCATCACTTTATAGGTATTGGAAATCAAAAACGGCAGCGCGTCATACACGCCAGGTGCGTCTTCATTCTCAAGTCCAGCGCGCATATTTTTGTACGTACCCACCCCTAAGAAGACCGCGTCGTAGTCGTTAATCAGCTCACTCATTTGAATGTCTTTACCGACTTCGACATTGAGACGGAACTCAACACCCATGTCACTAAAGATGCGGCGACGGTTTTCCATCACCCCTTTTTCTAATTTAAAAGAGGGAATACCAAAGGTGAGCAGCCCGCCGATCTCTGGGTAGCGATCAAACACGACTGGTTTCACGCCATTTCTGACTAACACATCGGCCGCAGCGAGACCTGCAGGGCCCGCGCCTATGATGGCGACTTTTTTATCCGTCCACTCGACTTTAGACATGTCGGGCTTCCAGCCCATTTCGAACGCTTTGTCCGTAATGTATTTTTCAATGTTGCCGATGGTCACCGCACCAAAGTCATCATTGAGGGTACAGGAACCCTCACAAAGACGGTCTTGCGGGCAGACGCGTCCACACACTTCGGGCAAGCTGTTGGTTTGGTGAGACAGCTCAACGGCTTCAAGGATACGCCCTTCATTGGCGAGCTTTAGCCATTGCGGAATGTAGTTGTGAACCGGACACTTCCATTCACAGTAAGGGTTACCACAATCTAAGCAGCGATCCGCTTGGGCAGTCGCTTGCTGCTTGGTAAAGGGTTCATAAATCTCGACAAACTCTATCTTACGGATCTTAATCGGTTTTTTAGCCGGGTCGACACGCTGGACATCGATAAATTGGTATACGTTCTGGCTCATACATCCTCCATGACTTATTGTGCTTGAACGCGAAGTTCAGCAGCGCTACGACTTTGGTGACCAAGCAAGGTATTCAGATCCGCTGCTTGAGGTTTAACTAGGTAGAACTTCGGAATCCATTCATCAAAGTTCGCTAGGATATGCTCGGCATGTGCCGAACCGGTTTCCTCCAAGTGCTCGGCAATTAAGCCGCGTAGATGCTCTTGGTGGATATAGAGGTCGGCCAACGAAATCGCTTCTACCGACTCGTTATTCACTCGCCCTGCAAAGTCTTGATTATTATCTAGTACATAAGCAAAACCGCCTGTCATACCCGCGCCGAAATTGACGCCTGTTGCGCCAAGAATCGCGACGATGCCACCAGTCATGTATTCACAAGCGTTATCACCCGCGCCTTCGATGACGGCAATAGTACCTGAGTTACGCACCGCAAAACGCTCACCCGCCGTTCCTGCAGCAAACAGTTTGCCGCCTGTCGCGCCATATAGGCAGGTATTGCCTATGATGGTCGCTTCATGGCATTTGAAGGCCGTACCCAAGTGAGGTTTGATGACCAGTTTGCCACCTGCCATCCCTTTACCCACGTAATCGTTGGCATCACCCGTGAGGATTTGTTCAACGCCGCCAGCGTTCCAGACACCAAACGATTGACCCGCTGTACCATCAAGGTAAATCTTGATGGGTGTGGCAGCCATGCCTTGGTTGCCATAGCGTTTGGCGATTTCGCCCGACAGACGTGCGCCCACGGAGCGATCGGTATTGATGACATTGTAGAAGAAGTTTGCGGGCTGCTGCGCTTCGATTGCGCTCATCGCATCATCGACCATCTGTTGGTTTAAGTGCGCTTTGTCAAACGGCGTGTTCGGCTCAGTCCAAAACAGCGGATGGCCTTCTGGAGAAACCGGCGCTTCGAGGATATTCGATAGATCCAGTTTTGCTTGTTTCGCCGTCATCCCTTCCACCGCTTGCAGCAGATCGGTGCGGCCAATTAGATCCGTGAGTTTTTCAATGCCTAACTCGGCGAGTAAGCTTCGCACTTCCTCAGCAAGGCCGGTGAAGTAATTCATTACCTGTTCGGGTAGGCCTTTGAAGTATTGATTACGCAAGGTTTCGTCTTGTGTCGCGACGCCCGTAGCACAGTTGTTTAAGTGACAGATACGCAGGAATTTACATCCCATCGCAACCATAGGCGCAGTACCAAAACCAAAACTCTCCGCACCGAGGATGGCCGCTTTGACCACATCTAGACCGGTTTTTAAACCGCCGTCGACTTGTAGGCGAATTTTATGACGCAAACCATTTGCGACCAGCGCTTGTTGGGTTTCCGCTAAACCGAGCTCCCATGGGCTGCCCGCGTATTTCACTGAGGTGAGTGGGCTGGCGGCGGTTCCGCCGTCGTAGCCAGAGATGGTGATAAGGTCAGCGTAAGCCTTTGCCACACCGGTGGCGATAGTGCCCACTCCCGGCTCAGAGACCAACTTAACGGAAACCAAGGCCTTTGGATTGACCTGTTTCAAATCGAAAATCAGCTGTGCCAAATCCTCGATGGAGTAAATGTCATGATGAGGTGGAGGTGAAATTAGGGTCACACCTTGGACGGAATAACGCAGTTTGGCAATTTCTGCCGTCACTTTGTGCCCGGGCAGCTGACCACCCTCACCGGGCTTGGCACCTTGCGCCACTTTGATTTGCAGCACATCAGCATTGGTCAGGTAGTGGGGCGTCACGCCAAAACGGCCTGAAGCAACCTGCTTAATGCGTGAGTTTTTCTCGGTACCAAAACGGCGTGGATCTTCACCGCCTTCGCCAGAGTTGGAGTAGCCGCCTAGTCGGTTCATCGCCGTTGCCAGCGCTTCGTGCGCTTCGGGGCTTAGAGCGCCAATGGACATGGCGGCAGAGTCGAAGCGCTTGAATAGCTCCGTTGTTGGCTCAATGCGTTCAAGTGGCAAAGGTGTCTCGGCTTTTTTCAACGTCATCAAGTCACGCAGCATGGCAACCGGACGCTCGTTTACTTGCTTGGCGTAGCTTTGGTAATCTTGGTTCTCACCAGAGCGCACCGCTTTTTGCAATGTGCCGACGACATCTGGGTTGTAGGCATGGTATTCACCACCATGTACGTATTTTAGTAGCCCGCCGTGGTCGATAGATTTACGCTTCGCCCACGCTTTGCGTGAGAGATTAAAGAGGTCTTGTTGGAAGTCGTCAAAGTTGGCCCCTTGAATACGCGTAGTGACGCCTTTAAAGCACAATTCGACCACGTCTTTGTGTAAGCCGACCGCTTCAAACAGCTGCGAGCAGCGATAAGAGGCCACGGTTGAAATGCCCATCTTGGACATGATCTTATACAGGCCTTTATCAATACCGTATTGGTAATTCTGCATCACTTCTCGGTAGCTCTTCTCCACCGCACCGTCATCAATGAGTTTGCCTAGCGCTTCGTAGGCCAGGTAAGGGTAGACAGCGGTGGCGCCGAAACCGAGTAGTACCGCGAACTGGTGTGGGTCGCGCGCGGTCGCCGTTTCGACGATGATATTAGCATCACAACGTAAGTTGGCATCGATAAGACGGGTTTGCACCGCACCCACTGCCATGGCTGCAGGAATCGGCAAACGGCCTTTGACTAATGCACGGTCTGACAACACCACTAATACCGTCCCTTCACGCACGACTTGCTCGGCCTGTGCACATAAATCATCAATCGCTTGTTTGAGATCTTTCTGAGTCGGGTCGTAGTTGATGTCTAAAATGGTGTTGCGGTAGTGGTCATCATCAAGCCCAAGCAACTGCTGCATGTCTGAGTAGAGTAGAACCGGAGAGCCAAACGTGACTCGATGGGCGTGACCATCGGTTTCACAAAAGACATTCATCTCTTGGCCGATACTGGTCGCCAATGACATCACGTGCTTTTCGCGCAGTGGGTCGATAGGCGGGTTGGTTACCTGAGCAAATTTCTGTCTAAAGTAATCGGTCACTAAGCGCTCTTTGGATGACAGCACTGCCATTGGCGTGTCATCACCCATAGAGCCGACGGCTTCTTGCCCCATATCGCCGAGTACCCGCAGTACTTGATCGACTTCTTCATTACTCATCGCAAACTGCTTTTGATACGTCTTTAAAAGATCGTTATCGAAGCTGCGTTGGCCGACTTGATCGTCTGATAACTCAGCAAACGGCGTCAGCTTGCGAACGTTGTGCTCCATCCATTCGCGATAAGGGTGACGGCTCTTGAGATCGTTGTCTATCTCGCTCGATTGCCACAACTTGCCTTGGCGCGTATCAATCACTAGGAGCTCACCGGGGCCGACACGACCTTTTTTCGCCACTTCATCTGGGGCGTAGTTCCAAATGCCGACTTCAGAGGCGAGGGTGATCAGCTTATCTTTAGTGATCACATAGCGGGCAGGGCGCAGACCATTGCGGTCTAAGTTACACGCCGCGTAGCGTCCATCGGATAGAACAATGCCTGCCGGGCCATCCCAAGGCTCCATGTGTTTGGAGTTGAAGTCATAGAATGCGCGCAGATCGGCATCCATATCTGGGTGGTTTTGCCATGCAGGCGGCACGAGCATACGCATCGCTCGGAAGATATCCATTCCACCAGCAAGGAACAAGTCCAGCATATTGTCTAGACTCGAGGAGTCTGAACCGGTTTCATTGACAAAAGGCGCCGCGGTTTGCAAATCCGGAAGAAGCGGCGAGGCAAATTTGTACGCACGTGCGCGCGCCCACTGGCGGTTGCCTTCAATGGTGTTGATTTCACCATTGTGCGCCAGGTATCTAAACGGCTGCGCCAATGGCCAACGAGGTTGGGTGTTGGTAGAAAAGCGCTGGTGGAACAAACAGATAGCCGATTCCATGCGCAGATCCGCTAAGTCGAGGTAAAAGCGCGGTAAGTCTGCTGGCATACACAGACCTTTGTAGACAAGGACCTGAGTCGACAAGCTACAAATGTAAAAATCGCTGTCATCGTGAATCTGTTTTTCGATGCGGCGGCGTGCAATATAGAGGCGGCGCTCAATGTCGCGCTCACGCCAACCTGCGGGTGCTGAAATAAACACCTGCTGAATGTTCGGTAATGAGTTTAACGCGATGGGACCAAGGACCGCAGAGTTGGTCGGCACTTCGCGCCAGCCAGCGACTGATAAGGTTTCTTTGGCTAACTCTTTGTTAATAATGTCTTTTGCAGATTGTGCTTTGACCGGGTCTGGGCTGAAAAAAATCATCCCGATGGCGTATTGTTTACCGAGATTGAAGCCTTTCTCTTTGGCGATCAGGCGCAGATAGGAATCGGGTTTTTGCAACAACAACCCACAACCATCGCCGGTTTTTCCGTCGGCGGCGATGCCACCACGGTGGGTCATGCGATCCAATGCTGAAATTGCGGTACGAACTAGCTTGTGGCTAGGTTCACCTTCCATGTGTGCAATTAAACCAAATCCACAGTTGTCTTTTTCAAGACGAGGATCATATAGAGCCATTGCAATTCTCCCTTTGCTTCGCTGTCTTCCAGACAGTACTACCAACGTATCCAGCTTGAACTCAAAAAGGGTTGGTAAATATGACTAACTATGCTTTTAAATTGTTAAATTTTGCATAAATATACACAAAATTATCTTTTATTATTTTACAAAATTGGATGAATTCATTTTCATCGACTTCACAACGTATAGCTTATGATGAAAAAGGTCAAGTTTTTGGTGAATGATCACGCTAGGTGACTATTTACCAAGTAATTGACTGAAAAAAGTTCGCCAAATCATAGGGATAGAATTCTTGTTGTTACATTTTTGTAACAATGAAAGTGTGAGGGATAAAAAAAGACCAGCACAATGTGCTGGTCAACTGGATAGGTTTGGAAGGATGTCAGTGTAAGCGGTTATGCAGAGAGCATAAGTGAATCCGCTTTCGCTTCAAGGTGGGTTCCCCCCATCAGATACTGGTCGATAGCACGTGCACACTCTCGACCTTCATTGATACAACGTACCACCAAAGATTGGCCGGTACGCATATCACCTGCGGCAAAGACACCCGCTTGATTGGTGGCGAAGTCTTGTGTCGCGACGTTGCCACGCTCATCAAGCGCTACATCAAGCTGAGCAAGAACGCCGGTCGGTTCTGGATGCAAGAAACCCATCGCCAAGAACGCCATATCACATGGAATCACGCGCTCGCTGCCTTCGACTTCTTTGAAGCTCGGGCGCTCACCCGCTTTGGCGTCTTGCCAAACAATGTCAGCGATACGCAGACCTGTGACGTCACCTTGGTCATTACCGATAAACTCTTTGGTCAGAATATTCCAGTGACGATCAACGCCCTCTTCGTGTGAAGTCGAGGTACGTAGGATCATTGGGTATTGTGGCCAAGGCATGTTCGCTGGGCGTTTCTCTGGTGGAATCGGCATGATTTCGACCTGGGTGACGCTGGCAGCGCCGTGACGGTTAGAAGTACCGACACAGTCTGAACCTGTATCACCACCACCAATCACCACCACGTGTTTACCGGCGGCATGAATCTCTTCACCTTTGAGATCCATGTTGTTGGCACGGCGGTTATTTTGTGCGAGAAACTGCATCGCAAAGTACACACCGTTAAGCTCGCGCCCCGGGACTGGCAAGTCGCGCGGTACGGTTGAACCACCGGTGAGCAACACCACATCGTACTCTTGACGAAGCTGCTGAGCGTTGACATCAACACCCACGTGTTGGTTGACTTTGAACTCAACGCCCGCTTCGGCCATCAGATTGATCTTGCGATCAATCACTTCCATGCTCAGTTTAAAGTCTGGAATGCCAAAGCGTAGCAATCCGCCCACTTTTTCATCACGCTCAAACACGGTGACACTATGGCCTGCGCTGTTTAACTGCTCGGCTGCTGATAGACCCGCCGGGCCACTGCCGATGATCGCCACCGTTTTACCTGTGCGAGAGCGTGGCGTTTTCGGTTTGGCGTACCCTTCACGATACGCCGTTTCTACGATGGTTTTCTCAATGTTACAGATGGTGATAGGGTCTTGGTTGATCCCCAATACACACGCGCTTTCACACGGCGCAGGGCAGACACGACCAGTAAACTCTGGGAAGTTATTGGTGGAGCTTAGAATGTTCCACGCCTCTTCCCAGCTATCACGGTACACAGCATCATTGAATTCAGGAATGATGTTGCCAATGGGGCAGCCGTTGTGACAAAACGGCACACCACAGTCCATGCAGCGTGATGCTTGCGTATTGATCTTGCTACCAAATTCGTCGTTCAGGACGAACTCTTTGTTGTTCTTGATGCGCTCTTTGGGGTCGATCTTTTGTGGAAGTTCACGACCATGCTCTAAAAATCCAGTCGGCTTACCCATTACACTGCCTCCGTTTCTGCTTGTTCTGCCTCAGCTTGACGTTTTTGAAGCACCGCTTTGTAGTCACGTGGCATGACTTTCACCATCGCCGCTAAGCTTGCTTCAAAGTTGTCTAAGAAAGACTGAGCCACTTCACTTCCTGTGAATTGAACGTGTTTCGTCAACATATCTTGTAAGAAGGCTTTGTCTTCTTGTTCGATAGGATCCAAATCGACCAACTCTGGGTTGAGTTTGGATTCAAAGTCACCCGACTTATCCCAAACGTAAGCGACACCGCCACTCATGCCCGCGGCAAAGTTGCGGCCAGTCGATCCGAGGATAATCGCCGCGCCACCTGTCATGTATTCACAGCCGTGGTCACCCACGCCTTCGACAACCACTTTCGCGCCCGAGTTACGTACACAGAAGCGCTCACCGGCCATACCGCGAATGAAGGATTCTCCGGAGGTTGCTCCGTAGAAACAGACGTTACCTACCACAATGTTGTCTTCGGCAATAATGCTTGATTTGGCATCTGGGTAGAGCACCAAGGTACCGCCAGATAGGCCTTTCCCCCAGTAATCGTTCGCATCGCCTTCGACTTCAAATTTGACGCCTTTCGCAAGGAACGCACCGAACGACTGGCCAGCACTACCGGTAAACTTAACGTTCATCGGTTGAGGCAGACCTTGATCCTTGTACACCTTGGAAATCTCGTTAGACAACATGGTGCCAGCAGAGCGGTCAGTATTGACGATCGGGAACTCAGCGTTTACCGCTTCGCCTTTTTCGAGCGCAGGGATCGCCGCTTGAATCAGTTTACGGTCAAGCACTTGCTCTAGGTTGTGATTCTGTACGGTCTGGTTGTAGACGCCGTCTTGCTCGCGTGGTTGCTCAACGTGTAGCACAGGAGATAAGTCTAAGTTCTTGTATTTCCAGTGCGATACGTCTTGGCGAATCTTCATTTTCTGACCTTGACCGACCATCTCATCAATGGTTCTAAAGCCAAGTTCTGCCATGATTTCACGTAAACCTTGTGCCATGTATTGGAAGAAGGTCACGACGTCTTCGACGCGGCCGTCAAAACGCTCACGCAGCGTTTTGTTTTGTGTCGCAATGCCCACAGGACAGGTGTTCTTATGACACTTACGCATCATAATACAGCCTTCTACTACCAGCGCAGCGGTTGCGACACCCCACTCTTCAGCGCCCAGTAATGTCGCGACAGCGAGGTCACGAGGCGTTTTCATCTGACCATCCGCTTGAACGACGATACGGTTACGTAGGCCGTTTTTCAGTAGCGTTTGGTGCGTTTCCGCCAAACCTAGTTCCCAAGGAAGGCCCGTATGGCGAATCGATGACATCGGAGAGGCACCGGTACCGCCGTCGAAACCTGCGATAAGCACAACGTCTGCTTTGGCTTTCGCAACGCCAGAGGCAATCGTGCCGACACCGGCTTCGGAGACCAATTTGACGTTCACGCGGCCAGCGCGGTTTGCGTTCTTCAAGTCGTAGATCAGCTGAGCCAAATCTTCGATAGAGTAAATATCGTGGTGTGGCGGTGGAGAAATCAGACCGACACCCGGTGTTGAGTGACGAGTGGCGCCGATCCAATCATCAACTTTGTCACCCGGAAGCTGACCGCCTTCACCCGGTTTCGCGCCTTGCGCCATCTTGATTTGCAGTTCATCTGCGTTGGTGAGGTAGTATGAAGTCACCCCAAAGCGACCAGACGCGACCTGCTTGATAGCTGAGCGTTCCCAGTCACCATTTTCTTTGCGCTCAAAGCGCATTGGGTCTTCCCCACCTTCGCCCGAGTTAGACTTCGCGCCCAATCGGTTCATCGCAACGGCCAGCGTTGAGTGCGCCTCGTAAGAGATCGAACCAAACGACATCGCGCCGGTGGCGAAGCGTTTTACGATGCTTTCAATCGGTTCTACTTCGTCGATGGGGATTGAGCCTGCTGGGTGTTTAACAAACTCCAACTGGCTACGCAGCGTCACCGCGTTGTCGCCTTGCTTATCCACCGCGGCCGCGTATTGCTTGAACTGCTCGTAATCTTTGTTGCGTGTTGATTGTTGCAACAGAGAAATCGTCTCAGGGTTGAAGAGGTGCTTTTCACCGCGCTGTTTCCACTGGTAGACACCGCCGACATCCAACATTTGCACTGGGATTTCGCGTTGTGGGTAACCGACACGGTGACGAATGAGGACTTCTTTTGCGATGTCATCGAGCGTCAAACCTTGAATACGAGAGACGGTACCCGTGAAGTATTTGTCGACCACGGATTTGTGGATACCAAGCGCTTCAAAGATCTGTGCGCCATGGTAAGACTGCAAGGTTGAAATGCCCATTTTAGAGAAGATCTTCAGCAGGCCGCCGTTGATCGCCTTGCGATAGTTATCAAACAGATCGCGTGGGCTGGCTTCTGGATCGAGCTTCTTGGTACGTTGCAGCTCAACAATGGTCTCAATCACCAAGTACGGGTTGACGGCATTGGCGCCGTAGCCAAGTAGCGTCGCGAAATGGTGCGTTTCACGTGCATCACCGGTTTCAACCACAATGTCACACTTCGCGCGTAGACCTTTGCGGATCAGGTGATGGTGAACGGCGCCGACGGCCAACATGGCTGGAATAGCCGCGTGGTTTGAGTTCACTGCGCGGTCTGTGAGTAGGATGATCGAGTAGCCATCGACCACCGCATCTTCGGCGTATTGACAGATACGCTTCAATGCACGCTCTAGTTTGCCTTGATCTTCATTGGCTTGGAACACGATATCGAGCGTTTTCGCCTGTAGGTGTTCGTTGTCGATCGCACGCAATTTCTCGAGCTCAGAGTTCGCGAGCACTGGCGATTCCAGTTCCACTTTTTGACAGTGAAGCGGAGTTTCAGTCAACAGGTTATGGTCTTTACCTAGGTAGGTATTGAGTGACATCACCATACGCTCACGGATCGGGTCGATCGGTGGGTTGGTAACCTGAGCAAACAACTGCTTAAAGTAGTTGGATAGATGCTGAGACTGGTGAGACAAGACAGCCAATGGCCAGTCTGCGCCCATGGCAGACAGCGGCTCTTTGCCTTCTTTCGCCATTGGAACGATGATTTCATTCACTTCTTCAGTGCTGACACCAAACGCTTGTTGACGATGGAGAAGGCGCTCTGGAGAAGGCTGGCTGAACTGGTTGCTCGCATCAGGCAGTTTCTTCAGGCTAAGTAGGTTATCTTTCACCCACTGTTCGTAAGGCTGAGCACCTGCGATGGTATCTTTGACTTCTTCGTCAGAGATAATGCGACCTTGTTCTAAGTCCGCAACGAAGATACGACCAGGCTGCAAGCGGCCGCGGAACTCGACGTTCTCTGGGGCAATATCCACAACGCCAGACTCAGACGCCATCACAAGGAAGTTGTCTTTAGTCACGGTGTAGCGAGACGGGCGCAGGCCGTTACGATCGAGCGTTGCACCTACTTGGACACCATCGGTAAAGCAGACTGACGCTGGGCCGTCCCAAGGTTCCATGATGTTTGCGTGATACTGGTAGAACGCGCGACGTGTCGGATCCATGGTTTTGTTTTCTTGCCACGCCTCCGGGATCATCATCATCAATGCGTGTGGCAAGCTACGACCTGAGAGGACCAGTAGCTCAAGCGCCATATCGAAGTTTGAAGAGTCCGAGCTGCCTTCTTGGCAGATAGGCAATAGCATGTCGATTTCTGCTTGTGTAAACAGATCCGACTCGATGATCGCCTCACGGGCTTTCATCCAGTTTAAGTTACCGCGAACGGTGTTGATCTCACCGTTGTGGGCGATATAACGGAAAGGTTGCGCCAGACGCCATTTCGGGAAGGTGTTGGTAGAGAAGCGAGAGTGTACCAAGGCTAGCGCCGTCACCATGGTTGGGTTTTGCAGGTCGAGGAAGTATTGAGGCACTTGCTCTGTGGTCAACTGACCCTTATACACCAAGGTTTTGTAAGACATGGAGTTGATGTAGAAATCATCACCAATGTTCGACACGCTCTCAAGGCAGACGCGTACAGTGTAGTTTCGCAGCACGTACAGCTTGCGCTCAAGCTCTTCTGGCGTCATACCTGGGCCGCCGGTGACAAACACGTGCTCGAACTGAGGCTCAGTGCTGAGAGGATCGGCGCCGATCATGGAGTTGTCGGTTGGCAGTACGCGGTAGCCAATGATTTCTAGGTCGAGACGCTTGGCGTTTCGCTCTAAGATGTCACGACATTGCTCGCGTTTGTATTCATCTTTCGGGAAGAGAACCACGCCAACGCCGTATTTTTCAAAAGAAGGCAGTTTGATACCGAGCTTTACTGCTTCTTCTAAAAGAAATTCATGGGGTTTTTGCAACAAGATACCCGCACCATCACCACTACAAGGGTCACAACCTTGACCACCGCGGTGTTCCATGCGAGCGAGCATATCGAGTGCTTGAGTCACAACTTCGTGTGATTTACGGTTTTTCAGGTGAGCAACAAAACCGATACCACAGGCGTCATGCTCCAGTTCTGGAGTATATAGACCCTGAGAACTTTGCTCTCTATCTACCATAGATACATCCTTCCAGTTCAATTAGACGCAATTACCCTAATCCGCAGGGGCGTCTTGTCCTTGATTTGTATGATTCGAAGTCAACCGAGGTGGGAGACTTAGATTCCGTTCCGTATCTCGCAGGAAAAATATTGCGAGAAAAACAATCCTTGGTGATATCCGTGTTTTTATTGTCACTATGTAGTGATTTATATAGGTGGGAGGTGGATACCGCCGATGATTTTGCAATTTTGTCTGTAATAAAAATCACAAAAACTGTAAGTATCCTACAATTTTGTCAGCAGCAAATGCAATGAAAACTCGCCCTTGTCGCCCACTTTTTTCGCATGAACATGCACCATTGCGTTTAACTTTTGCGTAACATTTGGCGAAATGCCTGTATTTAATGAATGTTTATTGACTCTGATTAAAGATGCGCCTGTTTGAAATCGGTAGATTCCTCCCCGAATTATTTTCATGATTGTAATTTTTTTACATGAATCTTAATGAGATTTATTTACGTTTGGGTGAAGGATGCAGCTACACGAATTAGTCAATACCATTGGTCAAGATCTCCAGCGTCGCTATAAAGAGAAAGTGCACAAGCTGACCTTGCACGGTGGGTTTAGTTGCCCGAATCGCGACGGGACGATTGGCCGTGGTGGCTGTACCTTTTGCAATGTCGCTTCCTTTGCTGATGAGCAAGCTCAAGTAAAAAGCATTCAAGCCCAGCTCACTGACCGAGCGGGGGAGATTCGCCGCGCGAACAAGTATCTGGCTTATTTTCAGGCTTACACCAGTACCTACGCTGAGGTGCAAGTGCTCAAGTCGATGTATGAAGAGGCGCTCAAAGCGGCGGACATCGTCGGATTGTGCGTAGGAACGCGGCCAGATTGTGTGCCTGATGCGGTGCTTGAACTGCTCTCTGACTACGTGGAGCAAGGCTATGAAATCTGGCTAGAGCTTGGCTTACAAACCGCCAACAACGACACCCTTAAACGCATCAACCGTGGCCACGATTTTGAGTGTTATGCGCGCATCACCGAGCGCGCTAGAGCGCTCGGGATCAAGGTGTGTACTCATCTGATTGTGGGCTTGCCGCGCGAAACACGCGATGACAACCTGGAGACTTTGCGCCAAGTGTTGGCGGTGGGTACCGATGGCATCAAACTGCATGGGCTGCACATTGTCGAAGGCAGTACCATGGCTAAAGCGTGGCGAGCAGGTAAACTGCAGGCGCCTGAGCTTGATGAGTATGTTGCTATTGCCAGTGAAATGATCCGCATGACGCCACCGGAAGTGGTCTATCATCGCGTCTCTTCGGCGGCACGCAGACCTACCTTGTTGGCACCGCTTTGGTGTGAAAACCGCTGGCTGGCGATGACGGAAATTGGGCGCTCGCTCAATGCGTTGGGTGCGCAAGGCTCGTTGATTGAGCGTCCATTCGTTTACACAGCGCCGCAACTTGCCACGCCCTAAGCCTTGCCGCTTCACACATCCCACATTTAAACGTTCCCGAGCCAGAGAAGCCTTAGCAGCCCAAGGGTAAAACAGGTAGTATGAAACCACTGTCCATCATGAGGCAGTGGTGATTCTAGGCTCGGAGCGTTTAATGAAACCGATAAAAAACCTCGCTCAGTATTATGTCGACCTCTTGGTCAAACTTGGCATTTTACGTTTCTCAATTTTGCTTGCTTTGGCGTTGGTGGCACTGGCCGTTGTGGTCCAGGTGGGGATCACGTTGGTGTTAAGTGGCCACGTGGATGATATTGACATCGTCCGCTCAGTCTTCTTTGGTCTACTGATCACGCCTTGGGCGGTCTATTTTCTTTCTGTGGTGGTGGATCAGCTTGAAGAGTCTCGTCAACGTTTATCCAAGCTCGTCTCTAAACTCAAAGACATGCGTTCAAGAGACCAAGAGCTGAACTACAAACTTCAACAAAACATCGAAAAACTCAATCAAGAAATTGAAGAGCGGATCAAAGCCGAATCGGCGCGCGAAGAAGCGATGAAAGATCTTGAAAATGAGGTCTATCAACGTGAGCGCACTCAAGTCGAGTTGGCGGAGCGTACCGCGCTGCTGCGATCCTTCATCGATGCCTCACCCGATCTTATCTATTATCGTAACGCCGATGGGGTCTTTTCTGGATGTAACCGAGCGATGGAAGAGTTGACTGGTAAGAAAGAGAGCCAGTTAGTCGGTTTAACCCCTTGGGATGTTTATAGCCGAGAAATAGCGGAACCGATTGTCGATACCGACCAAAAGGTGTTTGCTGACAATCGCGCGTTGACCTACGAACAGTGGTTGGAATACCCAGATGGACGCAAAAATTACTTTGAGCTGCGCAAAGTACCGTTTTACAGCAAGGACGGTCGTCATTTAGGGTTGGTGGGTTTTGGCCGTGATATCACCGAGCGTAAACGTCATGAAGAGTCGCTGGAGAAAGCCAGTCGCGATAAAACCACGTTTATCTCCACCATCAGCCATGAACTGCGCACCCCGCTGAATGGCATTGTGGGGTTGAGTCGTATGTTGCTTGATACGCAGCTCAATGAAGAGCAGCGCAAGCACATGCAAACCATTAACGTCAGCGCGATTACGCTCGGCAATATCTTCAACGACATCATCGATATGGATAAGTTTGATCGTCGCAAATTGGAGCTCTACCCAGAGCCGATGAACTTTGAAGAGTTTGTGGCAGAGATGGAGAGTATCTCTGCGCTGATGGCCTCGCAAAAAGGCCTACGTTTTGATCTTGAGCGGCTAAGCGAGCTGCCTCACGGTATCGAAGTGGACGCGACTCGTCTGCGTCAGGTGCTGTGGAATTTGATCAGCAACGCGATGAAGTTTACTAAAGAAGGTGGGGTGGTGATGAGCGTCAGTGCAGAAACAGACGACGCCCATGCCTATATTAGCTTTGAGGTGGAAGACAGTGGTATCGGCATTCCAGAGGCGGAGCTCGATAAGATCTTTGCCATGTATTATCAAGTCAAATCGGAAACGGACAACCTGCACGCGGTCGGGACGGGGATTGGTCTTGCGGTCTCTAAACAACTGATCAACATGATGGAAGGTGACATTACCGTCAGCAGTGAAGAGGGCTTTGGCAGTACCTTTACTGTGACGCTCAAAGCGCCGCTTGTCTCTTTGAATGAACCTGAGTCGGTGACGCAAGCCGCGTCACAAGAGCTTAATATCTTTATGGTGGAAGATATCGAGCTGAATGTCACCGTAGCACGTTCATTACTTGAAAGCCTCGGCCATGAAGTGACGATTGCGATGGATGGTGCTGAAGCGATGGAGATGTTTGATCCAGAGATCTATGATCTGGTGTTCCTCGATATCCAATTGCCCGATATGACCGGTTTTGATGTGGCGAGTTATTTCCGTCGCACATACTCTCACCTGCCGCCTTTGGTCGCGCTCACAGCTAACGTGATAAAGGATAAAAGCGAGTATCTCAACCAAGGGATGGACGATGCGATCAGTAAACCGCTGTCGGTGAAAGCGGTGTTAGATGTGATCGCCAAGTTCTCCGAGGTGCAATCGGGCAGTGAGCCAACAGAGAGCGAACCCGCGCCTGACAGCCACGAACATCTTGAAGCCTATCAGCAGCTACTCGATATCGATATGTTGGAGTCTTATGTCGGCATCGTCGGGCCACAGCCCGTGCTTGACAGCATCACCATGTTTGAAGAGATGATGCCAGAGTATTTGCAAGTGCTCGATTCCAACATGACTGCCAAACATCAAGAGGGTATCGTCTCTGAAGCGCATAAGATCAAAGGGGCAGCCGGCTCGATAGGGTTAAAACGCATTCAAAGTGTGGCGCAAAAGGCCCAATCACCCCAATTACCCGCTTGGTGGGAAAACATTGATGATTGGGTTGAGGAAATGAAAAACGAATACCAGTATGATATTCAAGTTCTCAAAGACTGGTTAGCACAAAGGTAACGTGATGAAAAAGTTAGTCTCTCTTGTATTGGGCAGTGCTTTGCTGCTCGGATGTGCGGCACAAGATGTGGTGTGGAACAGCAGCGATCAACTCGACGTCGCTGAGGCAACCGTGGTGCTCGAAAGCAACCTCTGGTTGGATAAAATGCCCACTGTGGGTGATGACATCAAAGATACGCTGCACGGGGCCTTGTACCTCAAAAGTAATGCCGTTTTACCTGCGGAGCTTGATGTGGAGACCGTCACGCTCAAGCAAGGCGATCAGCGTTGGCAGTTGACGCCAGACCAATTTGATTTGCGTACTCAAGATGAGCATCACTGGGAAGTGGCCTTTAGTCAGCCGTTCGATGTGGGCAGCGAAGAGCCGATTGATGTAGCCGTCGCCCTTACTTACCAAGGTATGGTGAAGTGGCTGGTGCAAAACCAAGTGACGGTTGATAAGGTCTACTAAACGCTATTAGGTTAGAAGAATCGAGATGAAAAAATGGTTGGCTTGTGGGCCAACCATTTTTTATTGTTAGTCACGTGTGGGCTTAGCTTGACGCTTTCAAACCCGCGTTGATATCAAGAATGTCTTGCTCACTCAAGGTACCAA
>NZ_JCBDGH010000025.1:0-2469 GCF_059833955.1 Vibrio sp. R15-SG3-ISO1A | reverse complement strand
CCCATTACCTAACACCCATTACCCATCACCCTCTAGGCACTAGCCACTAGGAACTAGGAACTTCTTCCCCCTACTCCACCAACACCGTCCGCTGCAGACAATCATGGCTATCTTCCGCCAACATCAGCAACTCCTCGACCACTACACGATTGCCGCGAGTCGATCCTAGAAACGCCACATAGCTATCAATTGACGCCAAACGGCTCACCACAAACGACGGCAGCGTCTGGTTGAACTCAATCTCGGTGTAACTGCGCCCTTCACAGCTTTCAAACTCACTGCCATCCCAGTAGCCTTGGACGAGCTCAATCCCTTGCTTCGCTTGCTGCTTGGTTTGCACACCGATATTGCGCGCCTCTTGCTGTAACTGATCTATCATGGACGCGCGCAGCGGGAACACCTTGCCGTCCATCCGGTATTGCTGATAAATCGCCTCACCGTTTTTATTGAAGCGAGCATGAATACGATATGGCACGAGTTCTTGCTCATTACTCTGCTGCAGGCTCAGTTGCTCACCTTCTCGAATCAACTCACGCAGCTCACCTTCATCCCAACGGTAATCAGTCTTATACCAACCATACTCCCCGGCCGTAATGTAATCGGCCGCCATAAAAGGGGTTGAGAGGTATTCGGTGTACCAAAACAGACTGGTCGTGTCCCCCATCACCGAGCCGCCAGAATACTCGGAAAACTGGTCAAGATTAGGGGTAGAGACCGTTGACGAGCAGCCAACCATCAATGAAGACAACAAGAAAGGAAGAATGAGCTTTTTCATAATAAGACTGTTCATATCAAGAAACCAACGCAGGAAAGGACACGCCAGAAAAAATACCAGACATAAAAAACGCCAAGGTATCGATACCTTGGCGTAGTGTAACCCATTTTGTTTCATTGCCTAGTGACATTTGACAACATAGACCCTGTCATTGAATGCTCGGGTTTACGTCACTAATTCAATATCGTGTTCAGGAAGGCAATAGAAGATGAAACAAGTCGATTACTTTACAGAATCTTTCAGAGCTTTACCTGCAACGAAAGCTGGCACGTTAGCTGCTGCGATTTGGATCTCAGCACCTGTTTTAGGGTTACGGCCAGTGCGCGCTGCACGGTGATTTACTTTGAATGTACCAAAACCAATTAGTTGAACCTGGTCACCCTCTTTAAGTGCGTCAGTCACACCGTCAAGAGTTGCTTCAAGAGCAGCTTTAGCTTGCGCTTTAGATAGGTCTGCTTTCTCTGCGATAAAGTCGATTAATTGGGTCTTGTTCATTAGGTTTCCCTTCTCATAGGTTATCGAATTCAACTCACTCTAAAACATAAATGCCCCATCTGGCAAAGGTTTGTCGGCGATCTTTGACTTTCATGGCGTACTTTTAGCCATAATATGAGCTTCAACTCACAATTTGTTACTTTCACACTGTGATCGGATGCTTGTTTTTTCAGTGAATTAGCCATATTTATAACCTCAGAATGGGCTTCGACGTCGGTTATCACTGGCGTCAATACCATGCTACGCTACCCGAATGCGTTCAATTTTCGGGTTGTTTTTGCTATAGGAACTCTATGTTACTGCTCATTATTTACGTCTCTGTTGCGATTGGCGTATCGTTTATCTGCTCCGTGTTAGAAGCGGTGCTGCTAAGTATCAGCCCAAGTTATATTGCCCAGCTTCGCCAGCAAGGTCACCCTGCGGCAAGCAAACTGGCAACCTTAAAACAGGACATCGACCGCCCATTGGCCTCGATTCTTACCCTCAATACCATCGCCCACACTATTGGCGCGGCCAGTGCAGGCGCTCAGGCGGCGGTAGTGTTTGGCAGTCAGTGGTTGGGCGTGTTCTCTGGCGTACTGACGCTTGGCATTTTGGTGCTGTCTGAGATTGTGCCGAAAACCCTAGGCGCGACCTACTGGCGTCAGCTCGCGCCTGCTTCAGCCATTGCTTTGCGTTGGATGGTGTGGGCCCTAACGCCGTTCGTGTGGTTTTCTGAGCAAATCACCAAGCGCCTAGCCAGCGGTCATCAAGCGCCGAAAATGCGCGATGAGCTCTCCGCGATGGCGATCTTAGCCCGTGAAAGCGGTGAGTTTGCCGAAGGGGAGTCAAAGATCCTCACCAACTTGCTCGGCATCCAAGATGTGCCTGTCACCCAAGTGATGACGCCAAGACCGGTGGTGTTTCGTGTCGATGCTGAGATGACGATTGTAGAGTTTCTCAAAGCCTACCCAGACACGCCGTTTTCACGCCCGCTGATCTACAGCCAGTCAAAGGACAACATCCTAGGCTTTGTACACCGATTGGAGCTGTATAAGCTCAAGCAGCAAGGCCACGGCGACAAACAGTTGGGTTCGGTGATGCGCCCGATTCATGTGCTGCTCAACACTCTGTCGCTACCAAGAGCCTTTGAACAAATGATGGCAAAACGCTTACAACTGGCGATGGTGGTCGATGAGTACGGCACCATTCAGGGGATT
>NZ_JCBDGH010000024.1:0-3032 GCF_059833955.1 Vibrio sp. R15-SG3-ISO1A | reverse complement strand
AACGAAAAAACCGCTGTAAAAACAGCGGTTTTTTCTAGAATAGTGGCGGAGAGATAGGGATTTGAACCCTAGATACGCTATTAACGTATGCCGGTTTTCAAGACCGGTGCTTTCAACCACTCAGCCATCTCTCCGTCGGTGAGGCGTATATTAGGTACTTGGAGAAAGGTTGTAAAGTGCTAATTTGCTTTGAATTGTTCGAGTGATGACAATGTGAGCAAAAACTTTCTCTCTACTGTGATTTTTTAGCCAATTAACGGGTGTCATTGGTTTGAAACACTAGTGTTGTCGCTCTAATTTTAACGAGCTAATAAAATAGTGTTTTATTGTTAATTGTTTGAATTTATTAATTAAAACACTGTTCAGTTAACACATGTGCGCCCGAAAGTATTTGAACAATAATGTGAACTAATTCAAAATTAGAGAATTCGTTAGGTATTCTGTATAAATTCGAGGCTGTTATGAAAGTTGCTGACTTGTTCAAACATCGTGGTGAGTCAATTTCAAAGCATCATTCTGATCTCATGCAATGGATGTCGCCTGCAGTACGTGAGTACTGGGGAGACTTTTTAAGCAAGGCCAATAACCGTCAATTGTTCACTCGACTGCGCGATCTTCAACAACCCGCAGTGAACGATGAGGCATCTGAGCCTGTTGAGAAGCCAATCGAACTTAAACCGCAAGCCCACGCTGTCTTTGATGAGCTACAGACTCAATTAGGCGAGATCATTCATACGGGTGAATGGCTCGATGTCTCACAAGAGCGCATCAACCAATTTGGTCTGGTTACGGAAGACATGCAGTGGATCCATACCGATCCTGAGCGTGCGGCCAGTGAATCGCCATTCAAAACAACCATCGCTCACGGTTTTCTGACCTTGGCTTTGCTGCCAAAATTGACCGACAGTGTCGATCCAGACAACACCCTATTCCCGACGGCTAAGATGGTCGTCAACATTGGGTTGAACCAAGTGCGTTTCCCTTACCCTGTCAAAGCTGGCAACCGAGTCCGTGCGGTCAGTACTTTGTCTAAGGTCACGCCGATCCGTAAAGGCTTAGAGGTGGAGCGCGAGATCAAAGTCGAAATTGAAGGCGTTCGCCGTCCAGGTGCTGTTGTCACGTCAGTGATTCAACTTCATTTTTAGCAGCGTGGCTCAAAGCCAAACCCAATAACCAAAAAAGGATACGCATGTCGTATCCTTTTTTGACTTTGTACTAGAGTGGCGCTTAGTTGCCCATAGTGTAGCAACAGCCTAATTGGTAATCGTCGCCATTTTTCGCTGTGTACTCTTTCTCTTCTGTACACGCTTGTGGTTTACCCTTCTCATCGCCTTTTACCAGGCTAATCCAGTGACGCATTGCCGACATCTCACCCATTTCGTGAGGGAACATGGTGCAGGTTTCAAGCTGGATGTCATCGATACACACGAGCTCCACACAACCTGTCCCTTTGTGATGGCCAAAGGTCACTTCAACATGGCTGCCAGTCCCATCACGAAGCAGTAAGGAGGCAGGCGTCTCTTTACTTCCTGTGTAAGCAACAAAGTGTTTGGGATGCTTGAGACCACTGTGACTCCCATCTTTGAAGTACGCCATAACGTGTCGATAGTCGATCACGTACGCTGTGACATTTTTGTGCGACCCATTTTCTAGGGGGAAGAGTCTATCGAGCAGCTGCTTCGATTTGGTTTGCTTTTCACTTGCTTGATTAGCGTTGATGGTTTCTACCGCGAAGACTGCTTCAGCGATAAAAGGGCGGTTTTGATTTTGGATTTCTGTCTTATCGAATGTCAGCATATTCATAGTGTTTCCCTCACGGATATTTCACAGCATCATGTCTTAGAGCAAATATTTCAAACTCGCGTTTAATAAGTTGCAAATTTGTGACTTTGCTTACTTTGTATACTAGTGAATTTTTGACTACAATTTCACAACAAAAATTTTACAATGTGAATTTTACAAAATGCCAGTGTCAAAAAGCTTGATTCGCCAATCCCATTTCCTCGGGACTAAAATTAGAAACCTGAGAAAACGCAACCATTTAACTATGGAGGATCTCTCTGCACGCTGTGTGAGAGTCAGCCCTGAATACGCACCGTCGGTCTCTTACCTTTCAATGATTGAACGAGGAAAACGCGTGCCCAGTATTGATATGCTGGAGGTCATCGCACAAGTTTTCCAAAAAGATCCCGCTTGGTTCTTAGATGACGAGCCAGAGCAGGCCGACATCACGCCTGATAAAGGCAATCGCGGCGGGATCAGCGGCATGGCACTAGAGCCGAGCTTTCTGTTCTCGAATGAAATTCTCCAAATCGCCATTCCGGAGATGCTCTCGCAAACCGGCATTACAGGTCGTCAGTTTGCTCATTTGCTGATTCGCGCTCATCAAGAGAGCAATCAAAACCACTTTCCTGATCTCGAACGTGCAGCAGAAGAAGTGGGCCTCAAACGCCTCAACCTCTCAGCGGAAGATTTGATGGGCATTGCCCGAAGCCTTGGGCTCACCATTCGCTGGGTCAAACGCGCACCGCAAGATGTGGTGGATGAGCTTGGGATTAACGCCAAGCAAGTCGTGACATCCTTCTTTGAACCGCCCGGTACTCTTTTCCTTAATGAAATCCTCAAAGAGTATCCGACTCGCCTTAAGTATGATTTGGCGGTCTATATCGGCCATTGTGTTCTGCACAGCAAAGAAGGGTTGAAAAGCGTACTGACGGTGGGGCATGCCAACAGCTGGGAGGACTACAACCAAACCACGCCGAGCTCAGAGCTCAACTCGCAAGACATTTTGCAAGCGTGGCGTGATTTTGAGTCGAGTTTTTTTGCGGGCGCGCTACTTTGCCCTAAAGTCCCTTTCCGACAATTACTAGACCGCAGCGGGTATGAGATTGACGTCCACCTCAAAGCAGGCGTATCACCATCAGTGGCGATGCGTCGTATGACCGTCGTTTCGCCCTATCCTCACTGGCACTATTTTGATGCGTACGGACAAAACAAGCTTAAAGCGGTCTATCGTGGTAACGGGATCCCGC
>NZ_JCBDGH010000023.1:0-26278 GCF_059833955.1 Vibrio sp. R15-SG3-ISO1A | reverse complement strand
GCCCTTGGCTAACCATGTCCATCAAACCCTCTTGGCTTGATTTTTCAGTAATGGAATTGAGAAACGCGTGCGCTTGTCCGACAGACAGAGTCAGCAGCGCCGCAGTAAGAAGGTGTTTGCGCATAGAGCCTCCATGCAGTGTTCACTTTAACACTCTGATAGGTCAGAGTGATTGAATGGATCAATGGGTATATTGCTTCCATAAGCGATACTTGTATCACACTCATCTCACAGTGAATAGAGCCATCTCTGCGTCAAGATGAAAAAAAGCGGCGCTCATAGAGCACCGCTGTCTGTCTTGAACTTTCGGCTGTTCTGCCAGGCTATTATAGGATAGCTAGCAATTCGACTTCGAAGACCAACGCTGCGAATGGAGGGATCGCCGCGCCAGCGCCGCGCTCACCATAGGCAAGGTCTTGAGGAATGTACAGTTTCCACTTTGAGCCAACAGGCATCAGTTGTAGGGCTTCTACCCAACCTTTGATCACGCCAGTGACAGGGAATTCAGCCGGTTGGCCACGAGACACTGAGCTGTCAAATACCGTGCCGTCAGTCAATTCACCGTGGTAGTGAACGCGAACTTGCTTGTCTGAAGTTGGGGTTTCACCCGTACCTTCAGTGATGATTTCGTACTGAAGACCTGACTCTAGTACGGTCACTTCTGGACGTAGAGCGTTGTCTTTTAGGAAGGCTTCGCCATCCGCCGCTGCCGCTTTTGCCGCTTCTTGACGTACTGCTTCCGCGCGAGTGTGTAGCTCTTGCAGCGCTTTGTTGATTTCGTCTACTTCGATTGCTGGCATGTCACCAACCAATGCTGTTGCGATACCCGCAGCAATGGCGTCAACGTTTAGGCCGTCAAGACCAGAACCCGCAAGTTGTTGACCCATTTGTAGGCCGATTCCGTAGCTGGCTTTTTGCTCTACAGTTTCAAATTTCACTTCAGACATGATGTCTCTCTTGTTGGGTGTATAAAGTCATCAAGTCTACCAGTTCTCACACAGTGATGAAACGATAGCGCCCTTTTAACTATCACTCTCGGGGGAGAATAACCATCACTCTCGGGGTTGAAATGCGCCTATCGATGAGAATTCCGTGAGATTTGACCGAGTTATTACTTAACGCGCGCAAAATCCCTATACTCGGTTGATTATCATTTTTATACTTGGGGCAGGGTAGTATTGGGAGAAATAGGGCGATGAATCGCAGAAAGAAGAAACCACAACGTGTCGATTATGCTGAGGTATTGAAAACACAGTTGGCGCGCTTTCGTCATTCAAACCCGTTGAGCGCACTCAAGCTGAAAAAGCAAGGGGCCAGTCTGCCTGACTCAAGCACGCCTGAGACGAACTCGTCGCTTCCCCGCGGGGCTAAATGGCACGCGTTACCCGAGCAAGGCAAGGCGCTTTGGCATCGTCTACCTAAGTGGCATCAACGTGGGTTGATGGTACTGGTTCCACTGCTTGTCATTTTGCTGATGTTGCCCACATCACCGTCGACACCGGAGACGGCTTCGGTGCAGGTTGCATCACCTCAACGTGTCTCCATTGACATCAACACCACCTCACTGAGCCAGCAAAGCTCAACGCCAGTCTCACATCAAGAACAAGTAACAAACCCAAGACAAGTCACGAACCCGTGGCAAGAAGATACGGTGAAAAGTGGCGATACCCTAGCCGAGATGTTTCGTCGAAATGGACTCTCGATGGCGGACTTGAACGCACTCGTCAAAGTAGAAGGGCAAGATAAACCGCTCAGCCAAATTCGCCAAGGTCAGTTGGTGCGCTACAAAGTGACCGATGAAGGTCAGCTTGATATTCTTCAACTCGAGAAAAATCAGCAGTCGGTGATGTTCTTTAGACTATCAGATGGTGGATTCGGTCGCAGTAAGTAATCACTTACCCATTACCCATTACCCATTACCCCTCAACCACCACTCTCTCGCTTCATATCAATATGAGGGATGCCATCTTCGAGATACATCTCAGAGGTGGCAACAAATCCATATCGGCCATAGAAGGCACTTAAGTGCTCTTGCGCGCCGATTTCAATTGCGCTGTTTGGCCACAACCGTTGGCATTGATGAATCGCTTGTTCTAACAGTTGATGGCCCAGCCCGTTGCCCCGCGCTTTTTCATGTGTCGCGACTCGGCCAATACTGACGCTCGGATAACTGATCCCAGCAGGCAGTAAGCGCGCGCAGGCGACCAGTTGGTCTTGCTCATAACCCAGTAGGTGATACACCCCCGTGATTGGGTCTTTGTCATCGAGCTCGGGGTATGGGCAGGTTTGTTCGACCACAAACACATCCACTCTTAGTTTGAGTAATTGATACAGCTCGTGGTTGCTCAAAGCTTCAAAGGTACGCAGTTGCCAATCCATCGGACACCTATTGGTGATAAAAAAGGGACGCCATCATATCAACCTAAGATAAGTGGCTGCAATCTTAAAAATCTTTGCAAAACAGAGAGAAAAAAGCCGCAGTGACTGCGGCTTAATGAAAGACTCTCTGATTGAGCAAAGCGCTATTTTTGCAGATCGATTTGGTAGACCGCAAAGCCTACGTCATCATTCTCAACGAAGGTCATTGGATATTGACCTTTATCTGCGATGAACTTAGCTGCCTTTTCACCCGGTGAGGTTTCGAAACGGATATCGAGTTTTTTATCCGATTGGATAGGGGCGAAAGACCAGTTGTTGTCTGCGCTTGGTACAAACTCACCGTTTTCTTCACTGACGCGGGTAATGTACGCAGCCACAACCGAGCGGTTTTCATCTGGCGAGTCAAACGCAACAAACTCGGCACCCGTGCCTGGGAACTTGTTGCTGTACGCACGGTAGTTGTTGGTCGCAATGATAAATGGCTGTTTCAGATCAATCGCTTTCCCTTGATAAGTCAAACCGACGATACGCTCAGCATCTTCATTGATGACGTTACAGTTGCCGTCGTATTTCGCTGGCTGGGTCACATCAATCTGGTAGTTAACCCCATCAATGACGTCAAAGTTGTAAGTACGGAAGCCATCCCAATCAATCAGGCTTTGTGCGGCGCTGCTGTTGGTATCGATCTGGTTAAATTGACCGGCGCTGCACTCTAGCCACTCTTTCACTTCGTGACCGCTGACTTTCATCGCCACCAAAGTATTCGGGTAGAGGTAGAGATCCGCAGCGTTGCGGAAGGTCAACTGACCTGACTCCACTTCGGTGTAGTTGTTCGGATCGTTTTTACGACCGCCCGCTTTAAACGGCGCTGCCGCTGAGAGCACTGGGATGTCTGATAAATCAGGATCGCCTTGGATAAAGCGCTCAACGTAATCTTTTTGTGCAAGGTTGACGATTTGTACGGTGGGATCGTCTTGCACCAAGGCGAGGAAGCTGTACATCACGTCGCTGGCTTTACCAATCGGCTGATTGACGAAGTCGCGCGTCGCTTTGTGGTCCGCTTCAAGGGCTTTGACGATACCGGCATCCGCGTCGGCGATAGGCTGTTTAGTGGCGGAATCAAAAATTGGCCGCGCTTCTGATTGGCCTTTCACTACCACCCACTGCTCACCTTCTTGCTTAAGCTCTAGGTCAATCACACCGACGTGGCTGCCCCAACGTCCTGGCATGACGGCGGCAACGCCGTTGATGGTACCCATTTCATTATCCACACCTTGGATGTTTTCAAAGCCTTTCCCTGGGAAGACGGCGTGCGAGTGACCAAACGCAATCGCATCAATGCCTTCTACTTCAGAGAGATAGTAAGTAGAGTTTTCTGCGCCCATTTTGTGCGGATCAGAGGATACGCCTGAGTGCGGGATCGCGACAATCACATCTGCGCCTTCAGCCTTCATTTGGGGCACTAGAGCCATCGCTGACTCTTTGATGTCTTTGGCAAACACTTTGCCTTCGAGGTTTTTCTTATCCCACACCATGATTTGTGGCGGTACGAAGCCGATGTAGCCAACTTTGATCTCGTGTTCGACACCATCGACATCTTTAAACATGTGCGACTTGATCAGGTAAGGTTTGAAGTAGTGCTCACCGGTTTTTTGGTCAAAAACGTTCGCGCTGACGTAAGGGAACTCGGCACCTTCCAGCGATTTTGCCAGAAACTCTAAGCCGTAGTTGAACTCGTGGTTACCGATGTTACCCACATCGTAGCCAAGCTGATTCATCGCCTTGTAAACAGGGTGAACCTCGCCTTTCTCAATGCCTTTGGCTGCCATGTAGTCACCCATTGGGCTGCCTTGAATCAAGTCACCGTTATCAACCAAGACGCTGTTTTCGACTTCATTGCGCGCTGCTTTGACTAAGGTTGCGGCGCGAGTCAAACCAATCTTTTGTGACGGTTTGTCTTTGTAGTAGTCGTAATCCATCACGTTGGTGTGGATGTCGGTGGTCTCGATAATGCGAAGTTTGATGGTTTCTGCCATCGCTGGGCTGGCCATAACCAGCATCCCGCTAAGGACAGCCAGAGAGAGAGGTTTCACTGCTACGTTCATTTTTTGCTCCGATGAGGGGGGGTCAACAGTACTGCATAATGTAACAAAGTTGTATGAAACAATAATTTCATTCATCAGGAAAACGTGATCTTAACCGTTGGTGACAACGGGTTGTGGTGCCCAACTCTCACTTTTTGCCTCGATTCGGTGTGACAAGAATCGTCTCTTATCAGCAATTGGTATAAAAAATGAAATTTTAGAATTTCAGGTAATATGTTAGCAGCGCCATAATGCCATCCATAGATTAGCAAAAGGATGACGTTATGGCGCACAAGGAAACTGTCTCTCCCTTTCCACTTCGCCAGCCCCAAGTCGAGCGCAACCTACCGCCGTTGCACGCGAAGGGCCGCAGTGGTTTGAAAGCCGGTGAAGTGGCATTGGTTGGCGCTGGGCCAGGCGATGTGGAGTTGCTGACGCTCAAAGCGTTGCGCTTTTTACAGCAGGCCGATGTGGTGCTGTATGACTACTTGGTGTCAGACGAGATCATGGCACTGGTGCCAAGCGACACCATTTTGGTTTGCGTTGGCAAACGTGCGGGTCACCACAGCGTACCGCAAGAGAAAACCAATCAACTGTTGGTCGATTTTGCGCAGCAAGGGCACAAAGTCGTGCGCATTAAAGGTGGCGATCCGTTTATTTTTGGTCGCGGCGGAGAGGAGCTCGAAGTGTTGGCTGACGCGGGTATCGCCTTTCACGTGGTACCTGGGATCACCGCTGCTGCTGGCGCGACGGCCTACGCCGGCATTCCATTGACGCACCGAGATTACGCTCAGTCGGCGATGTTTATTACCGGTCATCTCAAAGCCGAACGTGATGAGATGGATTGGTCGACATTAGCGCGTGGCAATCAAACGCTAGTCATCTATATGGGGCTGATGAAGTCCGATTACATCCAAAGCCAGTTGATTACGCATGGCCGCACCGCGCACACGCCAATTGCCATTATCGAGCGTGGTACGCAGCAAGCCCAACGCGTACTGAAAGGTCAATTGAGCGATTTGAGTGAATTGGCCAAAAGCGCCGAGTCCCCGTCATTGATTGTGATCGGTGAAGTGGTGGCGTTGTCCGAAAAGCTCGATTGGTTTGCCCGCGCGCAAACCGAGGCGCCCATAAGCCAACTTGGCCGCCAGAGCGCATAGCGCTTAATTTTTGCACATCACCCTGAATTTAATAGTCAGAAGCTCAACGCGAGCCGTAAAGGAAGCACCAACATGGACCAAGAACGTTTAACTCATCTCAAGCAACTGGAAGCGGAGAGTATTCATATCATCCGCGAAGTTGCCGCTGAGTTTGATAACCCTGTGATGATGTACTCCATCGGTAAAGACTCGTCAGTAATGCTGCATCTTGCGCGTAAAGCGTTTTACCCAGGCAAGATCCCATTTCCATTGCTGCACGTCGATACCGACTGGAAGTTTAGAGAGATGATCGAATTTCGCGATAGAACCGCGAAGAAGTACGGCTTTGAGCTTTTGGTCCATAAGAACCCAGAAGGTCTGGCGATGGGCATCAACCCATTCGATCATGGCTCTTCGAAACACACGGACATCATGAAAACCCAAGGGTTAAAGCAGGCGCTTAACAAATACGGCTTTGACGCTGCCTTTGGCGGTGCCCGCCGTGACGAAGAGAAGTCTCGAGCGAAAGAGCGAGTCTACTCATTTCGAGATAAAAACCACACCTGGGACCCGAAAAACCAGCGTCCAGAGCTGTGGCGCACTTATAACGGTCAAATCAACAAAGGCGAAAGTATTCGTGTGTTCCCACTGTCGAACTGGACTGAGCTCGACATCTGGCAATACATCTACTTAGAGAACATTGAGATTGTGCCTTTGTACTTGGCGGATACGCGTCCTGTTGTTGAGCGTGATGGCATGTTGATCATGGTCGATGACGAGCGCATGAAGCTGCAACCGGGTGAAGTGGTGGAGGAGAAAAGCGTACGTTTTCGTACCTTGGGTTGCTACCCACTGACGGGGGCGATTGAGTCCACCGCCAACACGTTGACCGGTATTATCGAAGAGATGTTAGTGGCGACGTCGAGTGAGCGCCAAGGTCGAGCGATCGACCACGATCAGTCAGGATCGATGGAGCTCAAAAAACGTCAAGGTTACTTCTAAGTAGGATCTAAGGAAAGAAAATGAACAGCGCAGTCGTAGCGGAGCTCGCAGAGCTTGGTATCGAGGGATACCTAAAACAGCACCAATACAAGTCACTACTTAGATTCTTAACGTGTGGCTCAGTTGATGACGGCAAGAGTACCTTGATCGGTCGCTTGCTGCATGACTCAAAACAAATTTATGAAGATCAGTTGGCCGCGGTTCACTCTGATTCTCAGCGTGTCGGCACCACCGGCGAGCGCCCAGACTTGGCGCTGCTGGTCGATGGTCTACAAGCGGAACGTGAACAGGGCATCACCATTGATGTGGCCTACCGTTATTTCTCTACCCAAAAACGCAAATTCATCATTGCGGATACGCCGGGGCATGAGCAATACACGCGTAACATGGCGACCGGTGCGTCAACCTGTGATCTGGCGGTGATCTTGATCGATGCGCGTAAGGGCGTTTTGGATCAAACGCGTCGTCACTCTTTCATCTCTAACTTGCTTGGCCTTAAGCACTTTGTGGTCGCGGTCAACAAGATGGACTTGGTTGATTACTCACAGGAGCGTTTTGAAGAGATTCGTGAGCAATACCTTGAGTTTTCCAAGAACCTGCAAGGTGAGACGGACATTCAGATCATCCCGCTGTCAGCCCTAGAAGGCGATAACGTAGTTGAGCCCAGTGCCAACATGAGTTGGTTCAAGGGCCCATCACTGCTTGAGCTTTTGGAGTCTGTCGATGTCGACAGCGAAAAAGAAGTGGGCGATTTCCGCTTCCCAGTGCAATACGTTAACCGCCCGAACCTCGATTTCCGTGGCTTTGCCGGCACGATTGCCTCTGGCAGCGTCAGCGTGGGTGACAAAATTAAAGCGTTGCCATCAGGCAAAACCTCAACGGTGGCGCGCATTGTGACCTTTGATGGCGATTTGGAGCAGGCGCAAGCCGGACTTGCGGTGACGTTGACGCTGGAAGATGAAATCGACATTAGCCGCGGCGACCTGATCGTACTGGAGTCCTCTTCGGTGGAGTCGAGTAACCACCTGCTGGCTGATGTGGTATGGATGACCGAGCAGCCGCTTAAACCGGGTCGTGATTACGACATCAAGATTGCGGGTAAGAAAACGGTAGGCCAAGTGCAAGCGATTCGTCACCAGTACGACATCAACAACCTCTCGAGCCACAGTGCTGACGAGTTACCGTTGAACGGGATCGGTTTGTGCGAATGGACTTTGAACGAGTCGGTCGCACTGGATAAATACCTCGCTTGCCAAGACACCGGCGGTTTTATCGTGATTGATCGTTTAACCAATGTGACAGTCGGCGCGGGATTGATTCGCGAGAGCTTGTCGCAGGTTGCGCGTGGTGAAGGTCAGTTCTCTGAGTTTGAAGTTGAGCTCAATGCACTGATTCGTAAGCACTTCCCTCATTGGGGTGCGGCTGATCTCAGCCAACTGCTTGGCCAGAAGTAAGCCAAGGTAAGCGAGTAGGGAGAGGCGAAATGTGGCAGCAAGGAGTGGTGCTGGCGTTGTTGGTCGGGGTTGTGACCTGTTTAGTCAGCACACGAGTTAAACCGAGCTATCTGTTTGCCAGCGCAGCGTTTATTGCCTTCATTGCCGGCTTGATTGACGTCAGTGAGATCGCCTCTAACTTCACCAATGCCTCATTGGTGACGCTGGTGCTGCTCATCTTGGCGTCGTGCGCGCTAGAAAAAACGCGTCTGATCAGCTGGGTGAGCCGCTCTTTGTCGACGGGAAAATTAGGCACCGTAGTGGCGAAGTTGGGCATCTCCACGGCGCTGCTCTCTTCGTTTACTAATAATACGGCGGTGGTGGTATCGCTGATTGGCGCCATTAAGCGTAATCAGCAACACGCCCCGTCGAAGCTATTGATCCCTCTTTCGTATACCGCCATCTTAGGCGGTACCTTAACCCTTATTGGTACCTCGACCAATTTGATCATCAACAGCTTTGTTGAAAACGCAGGATTGCCAAGTTTGGGCTTTTTTACCCCGACTTTGATTGGTTTATCGGTTTTGGTCGGCGGGCTGCTTATCTTGATCCCTCTGAGTTATCTGTTGCCAAACTATGATGACCACAGCCAAGACGACTTACCGTACTTTTTAGAAGCGCGGGTTGAGCCTGGCTCGCCGCTGGTTGGGCGCAGTATCAGTGAGAACAATTTGCGCGCGCTGCGTAAACTCTTTTTGGCTGAAGTGATCCGTGATGGGCAAACCATGCCATCGGTGGACCCAGATTTTGTCTTGCAGGCCAGAGACCGCTTGCTCTTTTGCGGCGATATAGAAAGCGTCGCGACCTTGCAAGAGATCCAAGGCTTAACGCTGTTTGGCCAGCACCACATCAACGGGCAAAACTACGTGGAAGTAGTGGTGAGCTCTTCGGCGAGCTTTTGCAACAAGACGTTAAAATCGAGTCATTTCCGTGATCGCTTTGACGCGGTGGTGGTGGCGATTCGTCGTGGTCATGAGCGTTTGGAAGGCGGCTTGGGTAACATAGTGCTCAATGCGGGGGATACCTTAGTATTGGTACCTGGGAAGCGTTTTGAGCAAGAAAGGCAAGCCCACCGCAAAGAATTTGTGGTGATGAATGATCTCGATTCGAGTGCTCGCCTCGATGGCAATAAATCCGCCTTGGTGCTGCTGGGCTTTGCTCTGGTGATTGGGCTCGCCCTGATGGAGATACTGCCGCTCATTAAGGGGCTGTCCGTATTTTTGCTGGCGACTTTGATGACGGGCATTGTCCACATCAACGAACTGCGACGCCGTTTTCCTATCGATATCGTCGTCATTGTCGGCTCGGCGCTGTCGATTGCCCAATTGATGCTTTCGACCGGCCTGTCGGAAAACTTAGGGCAGATGTTTATCGAGGCATTTAACGGTTGGGGCGTCTTTGGCGCACTGGTCGCGACCTACTTCTTAACCCTGATTTTGACAGAGCTAGTGACCAACAATGCCGCCGCGGCCTTGGCGTTCCCGATTGGCTACAGTATGGCGCTGGGCTACGGGGTAGATCCGATGCCGTTTATCATGGCCGTGCTGTTTGGCGCGAGTGCGAGCTTTATTTCGCCGTATGGCTATCAAACCAATCTATTGGTGTATAGCGTTGGCAACTACACATTACTGGATTATGTCAAAGTGGGAATTCCACTCTCTATCGTCTATTCGATACTGGTGCTTGGGCTTATCCCGATCTTTTTTCCCTTCTGATGCAGCTATTTCTCCGCTTTGCCTCGCTCGCAGAGTGGAATGATTGACAAGGACTGACTATGACCACACAAACCCGCGAAAAAGACGAAAACATCGTTTGGCACTCACACGCCGTTGATAAAGCGCAGCGTGCCCAACTTAAAAATCAGCGCTCTGCGGTACTCTGGTTTACCGGGCTATCTGGCGCGGGAAAGTCGACCGTGGCTGGCGCGCTTGAAACCAAGTTGGCGCAGCTGGGTTACCACACCTATTTGCTTGATGGCGACAATGTTCGTCATGGCCTGTGCAGCGATTTAGGATTTTCAGAGCAAGACCGACGCGAGAACATTCGCCGTATCGGTGAGCTGGCGAAATTGATGGCCGATGCTGGTTTGATTGTCCTGTCTGCGTTTATTTCACCGCATCGAACCGAGCGTCAGCTGGTGCGAGAACTGCTGCCTGAGGGCGAGTTTTTGGAAGTGTTTGTCAACGCATCGCTCGATGTCTGTGAGCAGCGCGATCCAAAAGGGCTGTACAAAAAGGCAAGAGCAGGGGAGATCCAAAACTTCACCGGTATTGATTCTGAGTATCAAGCACCGCTTAATCCAGAAATCGATTTACCCGCAGGTGAAAAGAGCATCGATGAGCTGGTGGCAATGTGTCTTGAAACATTAAAAGAGCGGCAGATCATCGCTTAACCAAAAAAGCTTCCATGTCGGAAGCTTTTTTATCACCCGCGTTTTAGCATCAAGGCTTAACACGCGTGTGTGCCATTCATGTGCGCCATTCCTCTTCGTAATTAGGATACGCGCCGTGAGGGATGGGGTGCTTATTCGAAACAGATTTCGATAAAGGCGTTGCCCCATTGCGAGGTGAACGGCATGATGATGATCGAGCCTTCGCACTTGTGGCGAATCGTGTGGCCTTTCCCTGACACCACGACAGGCGTCGCCATATCAAAATCAAAGCCGCTTTCTGCCAAGATGCGTTTTGCACCGCCAGTGACCATGTTGGTGATTTCACCCACCATATCGGTCACTTCATCATTCAAACCATTCGGGCGCTCGCCCAACATGTTTTGCATGATTTCCAGCGCCAAGTTTTCATCAAAGGTAATAGACATCGAGCCACGCGTTTGCTGGCCAACCATACCAATCAAACCAGAGATATCACCGCGAGCGATCTCATCCTTTTTCACACGAGGTTTTTGCGGTTTTAGCTCCAGTGATGCCATGGTCTTCAACACATTCATCAGTGAAGCTAAAAACGGGTTTACAAATTCAGCGCGCATAATCTTCTTCTATTCATTAATGGACTTTGAAACTTATTTTACTTTGAGACTTGTTGCGCATTACCAGCGCTGCACGACTGACAAGTCCCATGTGATTCAATCACGTGGTTTGTGAGTCTGAAACCGTGCCTTTCTGCGTTGTCTGCCAGTAAGGCTATCAAACTATCATCTTGTAATTCAATGACATTTCCACACTTGTCACAGATCAGTAGATGAGAAAAGTGCTTGTGTGCGTTACAAGAGCAGCACTGTATGAAACTGTTGGTCGACTCGACTCGGTGAATGAAACCTTGCTCTAACAGAAAATCGAGTGCTCGATAAACGGTTGGCGGCTTAGCCTGCGGTTCACTGAGTTTCAGCTCCTCTAAAAGTTCATACGCGCTGGACGCTTTCGGGCTGGCACAAATCAACTCAAAGACTCGTTTTCTTTGAGGGGTCAGCCGTACGCCTCTCGCGACACAGATTTCTTCAATTTGTGTGACTAGCTGTGGGTCCAAATTTCTCACCATAACCATTGGACATGTTTAATAATATACCATTTCCGCAACTTTAGCGTCGCGCGTAAGGCATTTTCTGATAAGTGTGTCAGTGCGTTATTTACCCTCACCGGACACAGAGCATCATTTTGACACTTGCGCATAAGTTACCTTATCTACAGGGAAAACGATACCAATAACGCGTGCCCTTTGTGTTTGTTGCTTGCATCTAGCAGAAATAGGGTTAATGTTTAATGAGTCAATCATCAAAAATTATAATAACGAGAATACACCATTAGGGGGAGCTATGCGGTCAGAAAGAGCCTATGGTCTTTCGAAGCTTGCCGAATTAGAACGAGGCCATCATGTGACCCTGCCTGCGGCCTTTATACAGGCGTTGTCGGTGGCAACCTCACTGCAAGCGGTGCTCGATACCGTCTCCGAATGGATGTCGCAGATGTTTGCCGCCCAAAGAGCCAGTATTACGCTTAAGGAAGGCGGAGATACGCTCAAGGTCTACTCGATCAGTGGCAATAAAGCCATTCCACTCGATTTCCATCTCCCTATTGCGCAAACGCTTGTCGGCCGAGCCTTTTCAACTCGTACGCTGCTGATTTGTGATGATCTCGCCACCTCTGAGGAGTTAGATTGCGTCATGCTGAGGGATTCTGGGCTAAAGACCTGTATGGATGCCCCTCTCGTGTGTGGCGACCAATGTTTGGGTACCCTTAATATTGGCCACGATCAAAGTCACTACTTTACTGAAGAGCAAGCTATCACTTTGCAATGTATTGCCAATTGGGTCAGCTTTAATATCCAACTGCATCAGCAAGTGATGGAGTTAAATCAACTGGCCACGACGGATGAGCTCACTGGCGCTGCCAATCGCCGGGTATTTTCTGCCAAGATCCAACAAACCTTGTCGGATTTTCATGAGCAACGCCAAGGCTTTGTGCTTGGCTTGATGGATATTGACCATTTTAAACCGCTTAATGATCGCTATGGCCATTTAGCAGGGGATCAGGTCTTAAAGCAAGTGGTGACGCTCACCATGCAGCAAATGAAAGGGCTAGGGCATGTCTCGCGCATTGGCGGTGAAGAGTTTGCGCTTATCGTTCGCCAGTCAGAACTGGAATCTGCGATGTTGGTGTTTGAGTCGCTGCGAGCCACGCTTGCGCAATACCCGTATGAGTATGATGGCACTCGAATGTCGATTACCGTCAGTATTGGGGCGGTGGCGCCTAGCGCTTTCGATCTCACACCTGAAAGTTTACTTAAACGCGCTGACCAAGCCTTGTACGAGGCGAAAGCGGCCGGGCGAAATTGTGTTCGAGCCAGTACAGAGTCGCGTCAAGACCGGGCGGGTTGACGAAAAAGCGAGTTGAAAGTAAAAATGTGAGAAATCGCTATCTATTATTTCTACAAGGTGTATAGTGGCGCCAGCTCAAAAAGCGGGCTATTAATGCAATATTTAGTTCAAGATCTTCACAGTTTCATTTCGATTCAGTCGTCATACTATCCTGCGATACCTTTTTCTACATGCTTTCCTTAGTAGCTTCTATTTTCTTCATTAATGTATCAATGTATCGAGGTATTTATGTCTAATAAGACAACTGGTTCAGTAAAATGGTTTAACGAAACGAAAGGTTTTGGCTTCATCACTCCAGACAACGGTGGCGCGGATCTTTTCGTTCACTTCCGTTCTATTATTAGCGATGGTTTTAAAACTCTCGCAGAAGGCCAAAAAGTGGCGTTCAACGTTGAGCAAGGTGGCAAAGGCCCACAAGCTGCTGACGTAACTGTACTGTAATTGTACTTAAGAGATCTCGCTGTCTCATTCAGATGGCGAGGTCTTTTTGTTTTCATTGCTTATCAAGGAGTTCAATGACTAGAAAATCTAACCGAAAAACATATTGGTATTATGTTCTTCGCGAACAAAAATTACCTAAAGGGCAAAGTGCCATTGTTCAAAATACACTATCACCTTTACTCTAGGTCGACATCTTGGTCTGCCTCCCTTCACCAGCTCAATAGCGACGTTCTCAAGCGGCACGTGCTGCCTCAGTTAAACACCGACGATTTAGATTTACATTTTTCATTTTGTGAAGTGAGTGAGTCTGGTCAATTTCAAAATTCTGACGGTGTGGTTTTAGGCTCTTTCCATATCGAATCGGATAAGGATTAAGCATTGAAGAAGAACGCAAAACCTCGTAAGCCTGCAGAAGAGGCTTCAACGAAACAAGAAGACCAGCCCCAAAACATTCATCAAATTCGCAAGAGAATTGAAGACATTCTTCTAGAACGCGATCAGAAAGAACGAATTGAACTCTAAATTGGAGAGAAAACCATGAAAAAACCAGCTAGACCTGCAAGAAAATCAGGCAAAAAAATGCGTAAGAGCGACTTTGAAGAGAAGTTTGCCCTCATGGTCGGTGAGTACAACAAACAGAAAGAGCTCTTGGACGCCATGAGCGAAGGCGACGCAGAACACGCCAAACAGAAAAAGAAATGCGACGCACTGTTCGCCAGCGCCGAGCGCTTTCTTAACGCCAATCAATAATCGGCGCGTCAACGTCAAATTGCTTCCAACCTCTTCATCGTAGCGCTCTGCTCAAGACGTGAGAGGTTGAGCTACTGTATCCTTCACGGGACGAATCGTCATCAGCGCGTTCACTCCTTCACTCCTTCACCTCGCTGCGATTACTTCTTCTCTACTTTTACCTTGTTCATCCGAGTTAATGTCATTTGCACCAAGTAAGTGCTTTGTTTTTTAAGTGCTTGGTTTTAGTGCAAGTTGTTGTGCTTTTTTGGTGAGGTCTTATTTTTTGTTATTTAAAATCAAATGGTTGTTTCTTTGTTGAGGCGGGTGTGAAACTTGCATCACTCGAGGCCGTTTTGATTGTATACGATAAGATAATAATAAGGGACAAGGATGAACCTAACTCAGAGTGAACAACGTTGGCTACCGTGGCTTGGTAGCACAGGGAAGCTTGCCATGAAAAAGGCGTGCTATTTAAATCGCCATAGAAAAAATGAGCTCGAACAAACGTTTGAGAATATCGCACACACACGAGTGAACTTGCTTCAGGATTGGGCGAACAATCAATGGGCCTTTTTGACCAATGCCGCGCTCTACCTTTCAAGTAAACCTATCAATGAGCGTAATACGACATTAGAGGAATTGACTCAGAGGGGAAAAGACTTCTCAGAATTGTTTATTGTCGATAGTCAGGGCATGACCACTCACTCCAGTCATAAGAATCATATCGGCAGTCATATCGTCGATAATATGGCGCTGGCATCGGGTCTAAAGGCGCCATACTTGCTAGGCCCTTATGTGGATGAGCGCACACTGGCTGTTGGCCCTTCAAGTTCCACATTTCATGATGCGGTGACATTGATGTTCTATCAACCGTTGGGTAAGCCCGGTGAGGAGCAAGCATGCCTTTGCGGTCGAATTCCCAACGATGTGATTGGCGACATTATTCAACGCGAAGCAGGGCACATCTACAGTGAATCTGGTGACAACTACCTGTTTATGGTTGAAGCCAAGCATGATCCAAGTATTCTGCCGGGAACGGCATTATCGCGCTCACGTTTTGAAGACAATACCTTTTCTCATGGAGAGAATTTAAAACAAGGGATCACCACTGAGTTCGGTGTGGTGAAAGTTCGTCATCACACTGAGTTTGAAATTCTGTTCACAGACCCGGCAACGAAAGAGTTACACCCTGGCGTCAGAGAAACCATTCGTCACGGGCAAAATCTCTATATTGAATACCCAGGCTACTCTGACTACCGTCACATTCCCGTTATTGGTAAAGGGGTTACGTTTCAGTTGCCCGGTTCACCGGACCGTTGGGGGATGATGTGTGAGTCGGACTTAGAAGAAGTCTATCGACACCGAAGTTTGTCTTTAACTCAAACTCGACATTTTGCGTTCGGGGTTTTGGCCTCTGTATTGCTTCCGTCTTTCGCTGCGCACTACTTTCAACTTTCGCAAGTGTTTGTCTGGCTGTTGACGGCACTGGTTTGTATGGCGGTGACGTTTTCTTTTCACGCTCTCTGTGCACGTCCACTGTCTCGACGTGTTGAGGAAATGACGAATGTGATTCGTACCCTTGCAGAGGGGGATGGCAATTTGACTCAGCGCCTTGAAACGGAGCATTTGAAGCCAGATGAAATTGGCGGGCTTGGCCGCTGGACCAATAGCTTTATCGATAATTTAGAGGGTGTGGTGACGGAGTTGGTCTTTGCAAGCAAAGAGGTAAATCAAGTGTCCGCCTCTTTGTTGCGTCGTAGCCAAGTGCTCACCACCGCTAGCCAAGACACCTGTGCTTCCATTGAAGATATGATAGTGCTTAGTAAAGGCCAGCAAACTGACATCGAGTGTGCGAATCTTTCTGCAACAGAAATGGATAAAGCGATGCAAAGCACAATTGAACATGCTGCGCTGGAGTATCAACGTGCGGTTGAGTCCGCCAACGGTATCAAAGAAATCGTTGAAGCGTCAGCGCAGAGTGTCAATGATGTGAACGCTGAAATGGAAAAGATCACCGACATTGTCGACATCATCTCTGAAATTACAGCACAGACGAACTTGCTAGCATTAAATGCGGCGATTGAAGCCGCGAGAGCCGGTGAGCACGGACGTGGGTTTGCCGTGGTTGCAGATGAAGTTCGTACGTTAGCAGACAAAACCTCTCAAGCAGCGAACAATATCGGCACCATGCTGCAAAAGCTTCGTTCACAATCAAAGACAGCCGTTAGCTTTATGCAGCAAGGTATTGATAACGTCGAAAGCAACGCCATCATGGTCAATGGAACGGATGGCAATGAGGTTCTCCAGAACCGAGTTACCGAACTGTTTCGCATTATTAACGGTATTGCTGAAAACAGTGTTCAACACAGTAAAACGGTCGATCAAGCTCAAGTGACCTCCGAACAATTGATTATCTCTTCTCAACAGCTCGCGCGTCGAACAGCCTTAATGCAAAATGCACTGAAGCGTCTCGATCAACTGACAGGCCGTTTTGAAATCGCTCGAGCGTCATAGTGACCCAGTAGAGTGGGGAGAGTTAAATGCCCCACTGCTTGGCATGGTGTGAAAACACAGGTTCAATATCGCAAGATCAATGATTTAGATTTCTAAGGTCTGTGTGGTGTCTCACCATGCTTGGGCACAGCGACAACTTGATGTAGAATCTGCGCTCTTTTAATGAAACCACGATTCGAGCACTGACTGCTTTTGGCACAATAGCGCCCCAAAGCAGCTTTGAGGCAGCGAGTTGGGCGCTGATAGGGTGAGAAGATGCAAACAAAGGCGAGTTCAATGTTAGATACTAACGAAGAGAAAAAACCGACTCACAACGGGGTTTTTCCAAGCTCTCGATTCTCTATTGCACCCATGCTCGATTGGACAGATCGCCATTGTCGATACTTCCACCGACTCCTCACTAAAGAGACCTTGCTCTACACTGAGATGGTGACAACCGGCGCGATCATTCATGGTAAAGGCGACTTCTTGGCGTACAACGAGGAGGAGCACCCAGTGGCGCTGCAACTTGGTGGCTCCAACCCGCAAGATTTAGCGACGTGTGCGAAGTTGGCGGCTGAGCGTGGCTATGATGAAATTAACCTCAATGTCGGTTGCCCGTCGGACAGAGTACAAAATGGCCGTTTTGGCGCCTGCTTGATGGCGGAGCCTGTGCTGGTGGCACAGTGTATTGCCGCCATGCGCGATGTGGTTGATATTCCTGTCACCGTTAAGACGCGCATCGGCATTGACGATCAAGACTCGTATGAGTTTCTGACTGATTTCGTGCGCATTGTGTCTGAAAAAGGTGGGTGTGAGCAGTTTACGATTCACGCTCGTAAAGCGTGGTTAAGCGGTTTGAGCCCGAAAGAGAACCGAGAGATCCCGCCGCTGGATTACCCGCGCGCGTATCAAATCAAACAAGACTTTGCCCACTTGAACATTGGCGTCAATGGCGGCATTAAAACCTTGGATGAGTCGTTAGAGCATTTAGCGCACCTTGATGGCGTCATGGTTGGGCGAGAGGCTTACCAAAACCCGTACCTATTGGCCCACGTTGATCAGACGATTTTCGGTCTCGACACACCAGTGAAGAAGCGTCGCCAAGTAGTCGAAGAGATGTACCCATACATTGATCAGCAGTTGGCGAAGGGGGCCTACTTAGGCCACATCACTCGTCATATGTTGGGCTTGTTCCAAAACATGCCAGGCGCGCGTCAATGGCGTCGTTACATCAGTGAAAACGCCCACAAACCGGGTTCTGGAATTGAAGTGGTACAAGCGGCGCTGGCGAAAATTCCTCAAGAGTTAGATGTGTAAAAATCGCCAGTCGAGTGGTTAAATTTACCAATAGATGAATATGAAGAGGTAGGGTCGAACCCTACCTCTTTTTGTTTGTTTATATAAAACATTAGCTTATCTTGATTTTTAATCTTGGCACACTATCTGTATTGATTGAGCAAAAAGGAGAGCACTATGTTTGAATTGATTTTTGCTTTGATCTTCGCGGCGACGTTACTGGTCACAGGTGTGACCTTCCTGACCGTATTGGCCGCCATTGGCTTTGCTATGGTGGTGATGTTGCTGCTCGGGATGATGTCTGCGGTGATTAAATTGATCCCTTGGTTAGTGGTTATCGCGATAGCGGTATGGTTTTTTAAAAGCGTGGTTGCGCAGCCAAGATCCTAGTGCTGTTTAGGCTAAATTGTTGCGGGCAAGCTCGGTGAATGTGGTACTATTTTCGCTACGTCATCTATGATGCATAGCAACAGTGTGGAGAGTTTAATCAATGGGTATCAAATCGGCTGCAATTTTCACTATCGCCTCGATGGTTTCGGGATGGGCGATGGCGGAGTCCTCGTACACGGCGAAAGTCGGTGCAGAGATGTGGTGGCCGAAAACCAAGGTCAATGAAGTAAACCGCGACAGCGACACCACACCCAGCGGCTATTTGGCGATTGAGCATGATACGCCGTACCTTCCCGATGCCCGTTTGCGTTACTCCAGTGTTGATGCTGATTACATGGCGTTTGATAAGCTCGACCTGACGCTCTACTACCGCCTGCTTGAGCATGATTTAATGCATTTCGATGCAGGGGTGACCCTGACGGATTTATCCGATACCAAGTACGTCAATGCCCAAGACATCAACAATCCAGTCGATTTCGATGGATTTATCTGGGCGTGGTACGGCTATGCCGAGCTGACGGTGCCCAATACGCATTTTGATATCATCGGTGAGATGAACTTTGGCAACAACAACGACATCAAAAGTACCGATTTGATGGCGGGCGTTCAGTACCGCCTGCCACTGAAAGAGACGACGTTGGCTTTCCGAGGTGGCTATCGCGTGATTGATTTGGAGTCGGGCAAGTTCGATGCGAAATCCGAGGAGCTCGGTAAGTCGTTTATCTTCGCTAATGGCTTTTTTGTTGGCGCGGAGTGGAGCTTCTAAGTCAGCGATTCTTCCCAGTGAAGAATATGTATGCGTCTTCTCGATAGCATGATGTATGACTGCCTTATGCCTTTCATTATAACTAGAAAAAGAGCGCTGCGATTGATGTGGCGCCTTTTTGTATCTATCGAACTGTTTTTTATATCTATTCATTATAAATGCACGAAAAAATGTCGCGATATCGTCAGTTTCTTCCATGCTTATAGGTGGCGCTTGTTTCTAGCCAGAGAAGGGAATCTCATGACGATTAATGAACTAAGAAGCCTATATCGAGACAATCAACTGGTGGAAGCCATTATTGAACCGTCTGTCCAAGAGGGCAGTTGGGTGGTGGAATTTCGCCACGCTAGAGGTGGTTTCGTGTTATTGACCGATGCTCAAGGTGAGGAGTGTCAGTACCTAGACCTTGATCTAGCCTCCAAGTCGGCAATGGCGGTGGGCTTTAAGCACGTACGGGTCGAAGCCAAATAGTCCCCACCACCCACAGAAAAAGACGCCTTGTCTATCACCTCTCATTATTACCTCCCCTGCTTGTACTGCGTAAAGGCGCGCGACTGGCTGACGGCGTTCAGGCGCTGCACGTTTCCTTTAATTCCAAAAGTTATAAAACATTCACTTCTATTCTTTCTTGTTATTAAGGAGAGTGGTTAATCTATCGTCACGCAATGAATAGGGATGTCGTGACCATGTCATTAAAAAACAACGTCTCCTCTGAAGGAAACGCATCACAAGAATTACCGGCTTTGGCTGCGCCGCTGAATGATCAGCAGCTAGGGTCTTTGCAACAAACTGTTGCTGGTTTATCTACTCAGCAGCTGGCATGGGTCAGCGGCTACTTTTGGGGCCTAGCACAACAGCCTCAAACCGCAGCAGCGTCTGCACCCATCAGTCAAGCGGCGGTTGCGGTGGCAGCCAAGCCTGCAGGTAAATTAACGATCATTTTCGCCTCGCAAACTGGCAATGCGAAAGGCGTGGCTGAAGCGCTCGAGCATGACGCAAAAGCGCAGGGTATTGATGTGGCGCTCTTTGATGCCAGTGATTACAAAGGCAAAAGCTTAGCCAAAGAGACCCACGTGATTATCGTGGCGTCAACCAATGGTGAAGGTGAAGCCCCAGACAACGCCATTGAACTGCATGAATTCTTGCAGTCGAAGAAAGCGCCGAAACTGCCGAACCTCAAATATGGTGTGATTGCGCTCGGTGACTCAAGCTATGAGTTTTTCTGCCAAACCGGTAAAGACTTCGATGCTTATCTCTCCAAGTTGGGCGCGACGGCCTTTATTGAGCGTGTTGACTGTGACGTCGATTATGAAGCGCCAGCCAGTGAGTGGCGTGAAAAAGCGCTCTCTATCGTTAAAGAAGAGTTGGCTGGTGGCGTAGAAGCTGAAGTCGTTCAGTTGCCAGTAGGTCAATCGGCGGTCGTGTCGTCCTACAACAAGCAAAACCCATACACCGCGACTTTGCTGACTAGCCAGAAGATCACCGGGCGTGATTCTGGAAAAGACGTGCGTCACATTGAAATTGATCTTGAAGGCTCAGGTTTGACTTATCAGCCAGGCGACGCCTTGGGCGTATGGTTTGAGAACAGCTCTGAACTCGCCAATGCGATCCTAGCTAAAGTGGGTCTGTCAGGTGTGGAAAGCGTTGAAGTGGATGGCGAGAGCTTGTCGATTCACAGCGCGTTGGTCACTAAATTCGAAATCACCGCTTCTAATCCTCAGTTTGTCACAAAATTTGCTGAGCTGTCAGGCAGCAAGAAACTGCAAAAATTGGTCGAAGACAAAGATAAGCTTCGTGAGTACGCCGCCAACACGCAAATTGTTGACGTGTTAGCGGAGAAGAAGACCACCCTATCGGCAGACGCACTGATTGGTTTGTTGCGCCGCTTGACGCCAAGACTCTACTCGATTGCCTCAAGCCAAGCCGAAGTCGATGAAGAAGTGCATTTGACTGTTGGGCTGGTGGAATACCAGCAAGGTGACGAGTCTCGCTTTGGTGGTGCCTCAGGCTTCTTGGCTCAGCGCCTCGAAGAGGGCGGTGCGGTCAAAGTGTTTGTTGAAAACAACAACAACTTCAAATTACCTCAAGATGACAGCACGCCGATTATCATGATTGGCCCAGGCACTGGGATTGCCCCATTCCGCAGTTTTATCCAGGAGCGAGAGAACCGTGATGCGTCTGGAAAGAACTGGTTGTTCTTTGGCGATCGTACTTTTACTCAGGACTTCCTCTACCAAGTGGAGTGGCAGAAATACCTAAAATCAGGGGTACTCAGCCGTTTGGATGTGGCCTTTAGCCGCGATCAAGCCGAGAAAGTGTATGTTCAGCACCGCATTTTAGAGAACGCGGCACAAGTGTGGCAGTGGATTCAAGATGGCGCGTATCTGTATGTCTGTGGTGATGCCACTCGTATGGCAAAAGACGTTCATGACGCACTGATCATCGTCGCTGAGCAGCAAGGCAATCTATCGCGTGATGACGCAGAAGAATTTATTAATGAGTTACGCAAAGCAAAACGTTATCAAAGGGATGTGTACTAATGACTTTTTCTACTGAAAATAACAAGCAGGTGGTACTGGGCGAAGAGTTAGGGCCGCTTTCCGATAACGAACGTCTTAAAAGAGAAAGTCACTTCCTACGTGGGACGATCGAAGCGGATCTGCAAGATCGCATCACCGGTGGATTTACGGCGGATAACTTCCAGCTGATCCGTTTCCACGGTATGTATCAGCAAGATGACCGTGATATTCGCAACGAACGTGCGAAACAAAAGCTGGAGCCTCTACACAATGTGATGCTTCGTGCGCGCATGCCGGGCGGCATTATCACGCCGAAGCAATGGTTGGCGATTGACAAGTTTGCTACCGAGCACTCTCTGTACGGCAGTATCCGTTTAACGACTCGACAAACGTTCCAGTTCCACGGCGTATTGAAGCCAAACATCAAATTGATGCACCAAACGCTCAACAGTATTGGGATTGACTCTATCGCTACCGCAGGTGACGTGAACAGAAACGTACTGTGTACCACTAACCCGGTGGAATCTGAGTTACACCAAGAGGCGTACGAGTGGGCGAAAAAGATCAGTGAGCACCTGCTGCCTAAGACGCGCGCGTACGCAGAGATCTGGTTAGACGGTGAGAAGGTTGAGACCACAGACGAAGAGCCGATCCTTGGTAGTAACTACCTACCGCGTAAGTTCAAAACCACCGTGGTGATTCCGCCGCAAAATGATGTGGATGTGCATGCGAACGATTTGAACTTTGTCGCGATAGCCGATAACGGCAAGCTGGTGGGTTTCAACGTTTTAGTCGGTGGTGGTCTTGCGATGACTCACGGTGATACGTCGACCTATCCACGTCGAGCGGATGACTTTGGTTTTATCCCACTTGAAAAAACGTTGGATGTGGCAGCCGCGGTTGTGACTACGCAACGTGACTGGGGTAACCGTTCAAACCGTAAGAACGCCAAAACCAAATACACGCTTGATCGCGTCGGTATCGATGTGTTTAAAGCGGAAGTGGAAAAACGTGCCGGTGTTCAGTTCCAAGCAAGCCGTCCATACGAATTCACAGAACGTGGCGATCGTATCGGTTGGGTAGAGGGCATTGATGGTAAACATCATCTCGCCTTGTTTATCGAAAACGGCCGACTATTGGATTACCCAGGCAAGCCTCTTAAAACCGGTGTGGCTGAAATTGCCAAAATCCATAAAGGCGATTTTCGCATGACGGCCAACCAAAACTTGATTGTGGCGGGTGTGTCGAAAAGCAACAAAGCGAAGATCGAGAAAATTGCGCGCGAACATGGTTTGATGGACGATGCGGTCAGCGAGCAACGTAAAAACTCGATGGCGTGTGTGGCCTTCCCAACTTGTCCGCTCGCAATGGCGGAAGCGGAACGTTTCTTGCCGCAGTTCGTGACCGACGTAGAAGGCATTTTGGCGAAACACAATCTACCAAAAGAAGACAACATCATTCTGCGTGTGACGGGTTGTCCTAATGGATGTGGCCGCGCGATGCTGGCTGAAATTGGTCTAGTGGGTAAGGCGCCAGGTCGATACAACCTGCACCTAGGGGGCAATCGCGCTGGAACACGCGTGCCGAAAATGTACAAAGAGAACATTACAGATAGTCAGATACTCGAAGAGATAGATCAACTGGTCGGTCGCTGGGCTACTGAGCGTGAGCAAGGTGAGTGTTTCGGTGACTTCGTGATTCGTGTTGGCATCATCCAAGAAGTATTGGTATCTAAGAGAGATTTTTATGCTTGATTCTGTAGCTTCAAAACCGGAGCTGGCAGAACTGCTTAAACTGACCAAGACCGAGCAAAGTCTTCATCTTGCCCAGATCAATGTCGAGCTTGAGCAACTGTCAGCACAGCAGCGAGTAAAATGGGCGCTTGAAAACCTCGATGGTGAGTTCGCGGTCTCGTCGAGTTTCGGTATCCAAGCGGCGGTGATGCTTCATCTCGTCACTGAGCAGAAACCGGACGTGCCAGTCATTTTGACCGACACAGGTTACTTGTTCCCGCAAACGTACCGTTTCATTGATCAATTGACAGAGAAATTGAACCTCAACCTAAAAGTGTATCGCGCCAAAGAGAGCCCGCAATGGCAAGAGGCGCGCTACGGCAAACTTTGGGAGCAAGGTATAGAGGGTATCGAGAAGTACAACAAGATAAACAAAGTGGAACCTATGCGCCGCGCGCTAGAGGAGCTTAATGTTAGCACTTGGTTCTCCGGTTTACGCCGCGAGCAATCGAAGTCGCGAGCTGGGCTGCCCATTTTGTCGATTCAAAATGGCGTGTTCAAGTTTCTGCCAGTGATTGATTGGAGTAATAAGGACATCCACTATTACCTAGAAGAGCACGATCTCTCTTATCACCCTCTTTGGGATGAAGGGTATCTCTCTGTCGGCGATACGCATACCACTAAGAAGTGGGAGCCTGGAATGGCAGAAGAAGAAACACGTTTCTTCGGCTTAAAGAGAGAGTGTGGTCTGCATGAAGAAGACAACGAACTCGATGGCTCGGGTATTTGATGCGGTAATTGCGTCAATGAACCTCAAAAAAAGGTCGCGTATGCGGCCTTTTTATCGCTTGGAATTAGTCATTGTGGATAACTCTGTGGTTATTATGTGGCAAATAGTTGGGTAAAGTTGGATAAATAGGGGTTTGAGCGCTAATTGCTCATTTAGGCTCTATTTTTACATTTTTATGAAAATATCACTTGCCAATGTGATTTCGATCTCTATAATGCCTCCTCGTCGACAGGGCAGAGCTCATAAGGGGTCAGCGTTATCGACAAGGTCAACTAGCTCAGCGGTAACGTTGAAATAAAAACTTAAAAAAGTGTTTGACACTGAAAATTAAGTCGCTAGAATGGCCGCCTCTTGTGAGTGACCTGAGTCACAGCCAAGAGCGCTCTTTAACAATATAAACCTATCAATCTGTGTGGGCACTCGTTGATGATAATCCAATTAGATACATTGGTATCAAATTAGGTTTCAATGAACTGAGTGACCATTTGAATGACTTTCCTTTTTAAAGGATGGGCATTCGAGCACAGTCAATTCAAGTTTTCTAGGAACTAGCTTCTAGTCACTAGGAACTTATCAGTATTCATTGAGCCGACAAAATCTTAAATTGAAGAGTTTGATCATGGCTCAGATTGAACGCTGGCGGCAGGCCTAACACATGCAAGTCGAGCGGAAACGACTTAACTGAACCTTCGGGGAACGTTAAGGGCGTCGAGCGGCGGACGGGTGAGTAATGCCTGGGAAATTGCCCTGATGTGGGGGATAACCATTGGAAACGATGGCTAATACCGCATAATAGCTTCGGCTCAAAGAGGGGGACCTTCGGGCCTCTCGCGTCAGGATATGCCCAGGTGGGATTAGCTAGTTGGTGAGGTAAGGGCTCACCAAGGCAACGATCCCTAGCTGGTCTGAGAGGATGATCAGCCACACTGGAACTGAGACACGGTCCAGACTCCTACGGGAGGCAGCAGTGGGGAATATTGCACAATGGGCGCAAGCCTGATGCAGCCATGCCGCGTGTATGAAGAAGGCCTTCGGGTTGTAAAGTACTTTCAGCAGTGAGGAAGGTGGGTGTGTTAATAGCGCACTCATTTGACGTTAGCTGCAGAAGAAGCACCGGCTAACTCCGTGCCAGCAGCCGCGGTAATACGGAGGGTGCGAGCGTTAATCGGAATTACTGGGCGTAAAGCGCATGCAGGTGGTTTGTTAAGTCAGATGTGAAAGCCCGGGGCTCAACCTCGGAATTGCATTTGAAACTGGCAGACTAGAGTACTGTAGAGGGGGGTAGAATTTCAGGTGTAGCGGTGAAATGCGTAGAGATCTGAAGGAATACCGGTGGCGAAGGCGGCCCCCTGGACAGATACTGACACTCAGATGCGAAAGCGTGGGGAGCAAACAGGATTAGATACCCTGGTAGTCCACGCCGTAAACGATGTCTACTTGGAGGTTGTGGCCTTGAGCCGTGGCTTTCGGAGCTAACGCGTTAAGTAGACCGCCTGGGGAGTACGGTCGCAAGATTAAAACTCAAATGAATTGACGGGGGCCCGCACAAGCGGTGGAGCATGTGGTTTAATTCGATGCAACGCGAAGAACCTTACCTACTCTTGACATCTACAGAACTTAGCAGAGATGCTTTGGTGCCTTCGGGAACTGTAAGACAGGTGCTGCATGGCTGTCGTCAGCTCGTGTTGTGAAATGTTGGGTTAAGTCCCGCAACGAGCGCAACCCTTATCCTTGTTTGCCAGCACTTCGGGTGGGAACTCCAGGGAGACTGCCGGTGATAAACCGGAGGAAGGTGGGGACGACGTCAAGTCATCATGGCCCTTACGAGTAGGGCTACACACGTGCTACAATGGCGCATACAGAGGGCGGCGAACTTGCGAGAGTAAGCGAATCCCAAAAAGTGCGTCGTAGTCCGGATTGGAGTCTGCAACTCGACTCCATGAAGTCGGAATCGCTAGTAATCGTGGATCAGAATGCCACGGTGAATACGTTCCCGGGCCTTGTACACACCGCCCGTCACACCATGGGAGTGGGCTGCAAAAGAAGTGGGTAGTTTAACCTTCGGGAGGACGCTCACCACTTTGTGGTTCATGACTGGGGTGAAGTCGTAACAAGGTAGCGCTAGGGGAACCTGGCGCTGGATCACCTCCTTATACGATGATTGTCGTTATGAGTGTCCACACAGATT